>JAJYOO010000345.1 GCA_021796155.1 Chloroflexota bacterium | reverse complement strand
AATCTGCGTCGTCGCGGTGCGCGGTGGAACCTTCGAGCATGTAGGTGACGGTTTCGATGCCGCGATGCGGATGCATGGGGAAGCCGCGGATCGGGCCTTCGACCGGATCGTTGAATGCGAAGTGATCGAAGAGCAGGAAAGGATCGAAGAGATTGGATTTGTGCGGCGCGATGGAACGCCTGAGCAACACGCCAGCGCCTTCGATGACGTATTGCGGTCCGATGATTTGAGAGATGTTTCTAAAGTTGGTCATGCGAGATAGATGATGTGTTAGGGGATGGTATTACGAAGGTTTTCTTGCGTTGTGCGTCAGTTGCTTGCTGTATTGGACAGCGGTTGGGCTTGGTACTTCCGATTTGTTCAAATCTCTTGCCATTCAGGAAGGCCGCCTACACCAAGCTGTTTAGCCAGCACAAAATGCTTCACGGGTGGGATTCGGAGCCAATTGGGATTAAAAGGAATTGCAGCAAATCGGTTATGGTAAATCTCGAGCATTATTTGTTGGTCTTCTTGATTTTGTAGAAGGGCAACCGCACTTAAGGTTGTGTTGTGCTGGGGCGTAACTTTCTGACCCGGACCAAATCGATGCTGGATTAGGATGCGACCCGATTCTTGCTCTGGCGCAAAAATGTCCACCTTGTCTTGGCCATACATAGCCAGTCTAATTTCGAGGCCACTAAGCGGGATGATGTTCTCATTGTCGAACAAAACTACAAGCGCGGCCAGCTTTCCTTTGGCTAGGCGACGAAGCTGAGGCATCGCATCATCAATGCGTTTACGAGCTCGTCTGTCAAGGTGAGGGTCGAATTCGCCAGTTGAACCAGTTTGGTTTAGATTCGTCCGGAGTAAGCGATTCTCTGGATTATCGCCAAATTCCTTCACCTCAACAATTATAGGATTCCCAGAGCATTCAATAGAGTAGTCCGGATGCTTTCTCGATTCTTGTCCATCCGGGACAATTTGAATGCAGACGATTTCGTTATCACTACAAAATCGCTCAAATAGTTGCTCGGACAAGGTTTTCATCGATAGCTGCCCAACTAGGCGTTACAGCCGTTGACTTTCTAGCTCCACAATTTGGGATGTTATACAGAATAGTTCTGCACAAAGACTATGTAAAGATTATACGTCTAACCCTCATCTCAAGTTGGCCTTTTAGTATTGTTGAGATATCCACGGCAATTCCAAAACGCTTGGAGATGTGAAGTCAGTTGTGACCTGAGTCACCTGCGATGCTCTGAGCGTTATGAGACTGCCTCCGCTTTGCATCCAGCCTTTATCAGTATAGTAAGCGGCCAGGTCGGTGAAAGAGTTGAAAGGCCCCGCTGTTTGCCCTTCGCCTTCCAGAACGAGGACCGTACCATCGGCGTTGTTGACTCCGCACACGTTGCTTCCGACCGGAGTATCAATGCTGAGACCGATCATGTACGCGTCAAAACCGTTGCGTTCGAGCAGATAGCATTGAAGGATGGCATAGCCGTCCGCATCGTCAATGCCGCGCTCGTAGACGACCGAGGCGGGCACGTATTCATTTCTGCCGCGTTCTCTCATATCATATTCGACATCGTATTGGATGTTGTTCTTCATGAATTCGCTGACTTTGGGCACGGTGTTCAAGCAGGGGATGATTTGCTCGAAGGAAAAATTCTGCCTTGCTCCAGCCGCGGCTGCACCCGCACAAACATCGGGCGTGCTGGTGAACGCGGATGTCGCTATCGGCGCGGACGCGCACGCGGTCAGGACAAATAGCAACAAGACGAAAAATACAAGCTGGCGCATCGTTTCTCCTTCCAGAGTTGACGGCAAGAGTTTGAAAGCTCAGTGTTTCCCGCGGGATTGTTCTAATAGCCATTCTTCCGCTTCGGGCGCGTTGGAAAATACCTTGAGGCTGATTCCGCGGTTGACAGCTACGGTCTCGCCGAATTGATTGTTGTCCCAATCGTGTTCGGGGTTGGCGTCCACGTACGCGAGGTGATGGTCATAGGCAAGAAGCTGGCTTATATTTTTTGTGATGACTTCGTATGTGGGAAATGTCCCGATGGTCGGCCCGCGTAGATTCTCTTCGATCAATATGTTGAAACATTGATGCTGCTGGCAGGCTTCCAGTACTTCCTCGAAATATCCGCCGATATCTTCGGGGGTATTGTCGCCCGTCACTGTAACGTGGAGATAAGCCCCTTTGGGTTGAATGGAAATTCTGTGTGCCATGGTCCCTCACTTTGCATGGTGTCAGGCACGTGCCCTCCGCAAACGACTGTCAAACTTAATTATAGCCGCGCAAGGATTCTTTTCAAGCTGTGAGTAAACTCTAAATCTTCGTTGGATACATCCAGGCGCACTAGATTTTCAGCAGGGACGTTTGCGAGCCATTCATCCAAAAATGAATTGAACAGCGCCGTATCTTCCACGGACGCGATATTGATTCTGTTCCGAGATGCCAATCTTTGGCTGATGGTTTGCTCGTCTGCCGTCAGCGCGATGACGAGATCGGGCGGAGACAGAAGCTGGCGCGCCAGTTCGTAGAAGCGTCGGCACAAGTCGAATTCAGAATCGCTGAGCCAGCCGCGGGCGTGGAACAGACGCGCAAAGCCATGATAGTCGAGGTCGAGTCCGCCGTCTACGAGTCCGGTCAAATGGGAGGCGCGTAATTCCTTTTCCTGTTCGGCGCGCAAAAGCAGATAGTCCATTTGATTAGCGAGGCCATAACGTTTGTCTTCCTTGAACAACGCCTGAAATGGACGCTCGGCGTGCTGCTCATACGCGACCACGAAATTTTTTGCGCGGCTCAAAGCCTGGACGAGGCTGGTCTTTCCGACTCCGCTCGCGCCGACGACTGTGATGACCTTTCCCATTTGTCAATGTTCGCCGATTACCTCGTCTGGGTTTTTCAGCCATGCTTCGAGGTGGTCGGCGTGATGCTCGTCGTGTTCGATAAAGACTTCGATAAACTCGGCTACCGTGCCGGTTTCGCCCCACGAAAAGACAAGCGTCTGTTCAAATTTTTCATCCGGCAAATTTCGAAGCGCTTGAATCACAGCCTGGCGCGAAGCATCGAATTCGCGCTGTGTGTGATTTAAGTCAATGGCTTCGCGCGTCGAAACGGTTTGCGCGTTGTAAACATCAATGCCGCGCGCCGCGCTTTGTGGAACCGGCTCGTTATTGGCATGAGCGCGCAAAGCTTCGACCGCTGCGTCATCCCAGCCGGAAATGTGATCGAGATATTCCTTAATGGTCCAGTTCGGATAAATTTGTTTATCCTTCGGTGCTTGATGGATGAGAGCATTGAGTCGCTGGTGAGCCTTTTGAAGTCGTTCGATGAGCAGTTCGCATTGAGAAGCCATATTTCCCTCCGAAACAATTTGTGTTTTCATTAGGCGCGCGGTTCAACGTCGAGTGATTCGGATCGGCCAAGTTCCGCACGCGTCAGCAAAATCACCGCGGCGAGGATCAAGCCGCCGCCGATCAAAATAACCGCGCTGAGTTTTTCTCCGAAGAGCCACGCGGCCAACAAAACGGTCACGACGGGTTCAAGCGTCGAGAGCATGGACGCGTTGGTCGGGCCGACAAGTTTGAGTCCCCCGAGAAAGGTCGCAACAGGAATGACTGTGGCGATCAATGTGACTGCCGCAACAGC
>JAJYOO010000344.1 GCA_021796155.1 Chloroflexota bacterium | reverse complement strand
GAAAGCCTAATTCAAATCCCACGTTGTTCGATAAAAATTTCGAGCCAAAGCAAAGCTATTACGCTGTTCTCAAAGAACTCTTTGCGTTTCTTCAGAATTGATGATTCCATATGTGACTAAGGCGTGACCGAAAAATAACTTTTCCATTTCGAGCGATTTTTATGAGCAAAAAGCCCTTAAAACAGAAAAGTTATTTTTCTGCGGTGACTAAATATCCCAACTATCAGATTTTTTCCCAAGTTTATATTAGCAACGAAACTCCTGTTTGACTTTTGCTTCAATCTCGTCTAAACTTTCATCATGTTAGCGCGCGTATATTCCTGTGCGGTCATTGGTCTCGAAGGCGCGGCGAATTGGTATATAATCGTCGGAGATAGGAGCAACCAGTATGCAGTCTTATCGCACAAAAGTCAAAATCGAAGATCCCAAAAAACTCGTGCTTTCCAACCTGCCCTTTCGTTCGGGGCAAGTGGTGGAAGTACTCGTGCAGGCAGAAGAATATCGGGCCAAGGCAGTGAGCGAGTTGAAGGCATTGCTTAAACAGACTCAAGCGCTGCCCAAGATCAAGAAACTTAGCGAAGAAGAAATTCTGGCTGAAATCGAAGCGCATCGGAGCGGCAGGTGAGGGCGGTCATTGATACCAATGTCGTGGTATCTGCCGTGCTGAAAGATCGCGTTCCCGAAGAGTTGATTTTATTCGTTATTGGAAATGTCGAGTTTGAATGGGTGGCTTCTGCAGAAATTGTTGAAGAGTATCTCTCCGTATTAAATAGACAAACGGTAAAACTTTCATCATGTTAGCGCGCGTCTATTCCTGTGCGGTCATCGGTCTCGAAGGCGTCATCGTTGAAGTGGAAGTGGATACCACCAACGGTCTGCCCGGCACCGACATCGTCGGCCTGCCCGATAAAGCCGTGCAGGAGAGTCGTTCGCGCGTGCAAGCCGCGGTCAAGAATGCGCGTCTGCGTTATCCGCGCGAACGCATCGTGGTCAATCTCGCGCCTGCATCGGTTCGCAAGGAAGGTCCCACGTATGATCTGCCCATCGCGGTTGGTGTGCTATTGATGCAAAGCCTCACCCCGCCCAATGGCCTTGACGATGCGCTGGTCATCGGCGAATTATCTTTAGAGGGAACGGTGCGGCATTCGCGCGGCGTCCTGCCGATGACTGCGACTGCGCGACAAAATGGATTCAAGCGAATCTTCGTCCCCGCCTCGGACGCGCCCGAAGCGGCTCTCATTCCCGATATCGAAGTCTACCCTGTCAGTTCTCTGCGCGATCTCTATCTGCATCTGACCAAGCAAAAATGTATCGAGCCTCATCCGCACGTGGAAACGGAATCCGTTTCTGGTCTCGCACCGACCGACTTCCGCGAGATCAAAGGTCAGGAGCATGTCAAGCGCGCCCTCGAAGTTGCGGCAGCTGGCGGACATAACGTATTGATGATTGGTCCGCCCGGCGCAGGCAAAACATTATTGGCGCGCGCCATGCCGGGCATCCTGCCCGAATTATCCGTGGATGAATCATTGGAAGTCACGCGCATTTATTCGGTTGCCGATGCTTTGCCACCTGAGATGATGATTCGCACGCGTCCATTCCGCTCGCCGCATCATACGATTTCGCACGCGGGTTTGGTCGGTGGCGGCAACTGGCCTCATCCCGGTGAAATATCTTTGGCTCACAGGGGTGTTTTGTTTTTAGATGAGCTCCCGGAGTTTGGCACGCGCGTCCTCGAAGTGATGCGCCAGCCGATTGAAGATAAAGTCGTGACGATCAGCCGCGCACAAGGTTCGTTGACATTTCCCGCTAACTTCATGCTCGTCGCCGCGATGAATCCGTGTCCATGCGGCTATTACGGTGATCCGATCAAACCATGCACCTGCGCGCCATCCACAGTGACGAAATATCAAAAGCGAATCTCCGGTCCGTTATTGGATCGCATTGACATTCACATCGAAGTGCCGCGCGTGGATTATCAAAAGTTGAGCGGTGATCGGTTGGGCGAGTCATCCGAAGCGATTCGCTGCCGGGTTCAATCCGCGCGTAATCTTCAACGCCAGCGTTTCGCCAATCTCCAATTACCAATTACCAATATTGTTTGCAACGCCGACATGCGCGTGGCGGAGATTCGCCAGTTCTGCAAATTGGATGAAGCGGGGGAGAGTTTGATCCGCGCTGCAACGGGACAGATGAATCTGTCGGCACGTGGTTATCATCGCGTCCTCAAGCTGGCACGTACGATTGCGGATTTGGCGGGGAGCGAACAAATCCAATCTGCACATTTGGCGGAAGCGTTGCAATACAGGCCGAAACTGATGGTAGGATGATCATTTACGGGTATAAATTTAGGAGGATTTGAAGCACTTTTCACCGCCAGACATGGATAAATTCCTGTGAACTTGCACTGACTCCATGTGTATTGCAGATACATTGCGTACCGTAATTCATCAAATATCCCATACACAATCATGCCGAGGCAACACAGAGGAAATGCATTAGCTTCAACTGGACAGACTACAGGTCTGTCCAGTTTTCATTATGGTCAGGAACGATTATGGACTTTGCAAAAAGCGATGAGATCCGGGCCGCGCTCACACTCCATGATTTGGCACCAATTTCATCGTTAACTCTTACAGATAAGCAACTCCCCTGCCCGTGAGAGGAGTTTTGACCTGACCAGACGGACAAGTATGGTTTATCTCTCAGTCACCATTTCTACCAATGCACTTAAACCCAGCAGATACGACCTCCAGCTTCACCGCGACAGCACGGCTGATAAGTTCAATCATGTGATGCTTGAAAAATCTCGGCCGAGACCAACGATGTGGAGAGGTTCTGGATCACCGATCATTCCATATTTTCATCTTTAATGCTTCCTGAAAATTTCTCGCAAATTCTTTCGCGGTCACGACTGGATTCGCGCCTTCTCCAATTGCACGCACACACGCCGAGCCGACGATGACTCCGTCCGCCACCATACCCACAGATCGTGCTTGTTCTGGTAATCCGATTCCAAAGCCAACGCAGACTGGTATTGATGTATGTTTGCGGACGCGCGCGATCAAATCTTCCAAACCATCTGAAATGGATTTGCGTTCTCCGGTCACCCCAGTCACGGAAACGAAATAGATAAATCCTTTTGCGTTCCGTGCAATTAATTCCATGCGATTGTCCGGCGTAGTCGGCGCGAGCATTTGAATCAATGGCGCTTCGACTTCGCTTGCGGCTCCGCTCAGCGCGGCACGAAACTCTTCTGATTCTTCCATCGGCAAATCAGGAACGATGAATCCATCTACGCCTGCGTCCAGCGCGTCGAAGACAAATTTCTCTAATCCATATGCAAGCATCGGGTTGTAATAGCCCATCAGAATCAGCGGAATATTCACACCGCGTTTCCGCAATTCCTTCACTGCTTCGAGCGATTTCTTGACCGTAATTCCTTTTTCCAGCGCAACTTGAGTCGCTTTCTGAATCACGGGTCCATCCGCCAGTGGATCAGAGAACGACAGCCCAACTTCAATTAAGTCCGCGCCATTCTTTGCCAATGCCTCGATGACATCAATGGACGTTTCCAAATCGGGAAAGCCAAGTGGAAAATACGGCATGAAGATGGGTTTAAGTGAATTGGTAGAAAT
>JAJYOO010000343.1 GCA_021796155.1 Chloroflexota bacterium | reverse complement strand
CTGCTTATCACAGTCGGTACGATTTTGATTTTGCTGTTCGGCGGCCAGATGGTTTTACAGGGCAAGATGACCGTCGGCGAAGTTGTGGCATTCAACGCTTACATGCTGATGTTGTCCGCGCCGGTCCAGCAAATTGCCTGGCTGGTCAACGGGATGGGCGAAGCGGAGGCGGGCGCACAGCGCGTGCTTGAAATTCTGGAGCATGATCCCGAAGTCCAGTCGCCTGCGGACGCGGTTCGACTCTCGACTTTGCGCGGCCGCGTGGAATTCGATCACGTTTCGCTTCGTTACGCGGACGAGAAGTCGGTTGCGTTAAAAGATATTCACCTCGTCGTCGAGCCGAACCAACTCGTCGCGCTGATTGGGCAGACCGGTTCCGGCAAGACGTCGCTCATCAATTTGATCCCGCGCTTCTACGATGTGACCGATGGCGCGGTCTGCGTGGACGGTGTGGATGTCCGTTCAGTTGACCTCGTTTCGCTGCGCCGCCAAATTGGGATCGTTTTGCAAACATCGCTGCTGTTTTCGGATTCAATCAAAGCCAACATCGCGTATGGACGACCCGACGCCAGCGAGGAAGAAGTCGTTGCCGCAGCCAAAGCCGCGCAGGCACATGAGTTCATCAAAAGTTTTACGGACGGATACGAAACGATGGTTGGTGAGCGCGGTATCACGCTCAGCGGCGGACAACGTCAGCGCGTGGCGATTGCGCGTGCGTTGCTGATGGATCCGCGCATTTTGATTTTGGATGACTCAACTTCATCGGTTGACACGCAAACTGAGAAATTGATTCAGGAAGCGCTTGATCGCCTGATGGAAGGACGAACAACATTTGTTATCGCACATCGTTTGTCCACTGTCCGCCGCGCGGATTTGATCCTCGTGATGGAAAACGGTCAAATCATCCAGCGCGGAAAACATGATGGATTGCTGGCCCAAGGCGGATTGTATAAAGAAATTCACGATTTGCAGTTGAGCCAGAATAAAGCCTTTGAAGATGTGATTGAAGAAATTGAAGTCGAAGACACGAAAATCTCTTCGGACCATTCGTTGTCGTAAAAAACGAAAAGATTAACCACAAAGGACACAAAGAGCACAAAGAAAAAACAACCATATGTCATTGCGAGGCCGAGCGAAGCGAGCGCTGTGGCAATCTCGATTTTGAATTAAAGCAGGGGATTGCCGCGCTCGGTCTCGATACGCCAGGAAGACACTGGCTACTCGACCATCGCTCGCAACCCTGAAAGGGCGCAGGGCGTTGACACTTTGAACTCGATACTTTAGGCACTTACACTTGACACTTAAACACATGGCACAAATCATTACTCCTCCCACCTATGTGATCGAATCGGAAAGCCAATACGACAAAGGTTATGATCCCAACGTCGCACGGCGATTGTTTGCGTACGCAAAGCCATACAGCGGCAGACTTGTTCTTGCGATACTTTTTATGCTTGGCGCATCAGCCGCGGCGGTCGCAGGGCCGTACTTCGTCAAAGTCGCGATTGACGGCGGACTCACCGCAGGCGATTACAACGTTTTGCGATACACCATCCTTGCATATCTCGGCACTGCGGTCGCTCAGTGGATCTTCACGTATTATCGCGTCAATATCATGTCGTGGGTGGGACAGGCTGTCATCTACGACCTGCGAACCGACCTGTTCAATCATTTGCAGGAGCTATCGCTCGGATTTTATACGCGTTATTCGGTCGGGCGTGTTATTACGCGCGTCATCAATGACGTTGAAGTCCTGCGCGATTTTTTGACGTGGGCCGTGCTTGCCATCACGCGCGATATCTTCACATTGATCCTGATTGTCATTGTGATGTTGAGCATGGACTTCCGCCTTGCGCTCATCACGTTCAGCGTGCTGCCGTTCATGGCATTGGCAACGATCATTTTCCGACGTTATTCGCGCCCTGCGTATCGCCAGGTACGCGCCGCTATCTCGTGGGTCAATTCGGTGCTGGCGGAAAACGTCAACGGCGTGCGCGTGGTGCAGGCGTTCTCGCGTCAGAAACATAATTACGAAAATTTCGCGAACTACGTCAATCGTTATCATCTCGAGCGTTCCATCTACGCGGCGCGGCTGGCATCGTTCTTTAGCCCCGTCGTGGACGTGCTCGGCGCGATTGCCACGATGCTGGTCATTTGGCTCGGCGGCTCGGCGGTGTTGGGAAATCAAATTACGGCGGGCGTGTTGGTCGCGTTCGTTCTATACATCAGCCGCTTCTTCGATCCGATCCGCGATTTGAGCCGCCGCTTCGACGCGCTGCAATCCACGATGGCGGGCGGCGAACGAATTCTCGCGCTGCTCGATACCGAGGTCGAAGTTCAGGACGCGAAAAACGCGCGAGATTTGCCAACTGTTTCCGGCGGAGTCCGATTCGAGTCGGTGTCGTTCCATTATGAAGACGATCCCGCGCTTGTCCTCGACGATATTAATCTGGATGTCCACGCGGGCGAGACGGTCGCGCTGGTGGGCGAGACGGGCGCAGGCAAGACGACCATCGTCAAGTTGCTGGGACGCTTCCACGATCCGACTTCGGGCGGCGTGCGCGTGGATGGCTTCGATTTGCGGACGGTGACTCAGCGATCGCTGCGGCGGCAGATGGGTATGGTTTTGCAGGACCCGTTTTTGTTCAATGGATCGGTGAAGGAAAATATTTTATTCGGACGGTTGAAGGCCAGTGATGAAGATGTGATCGCGGCGGCGAAGGCTGTGGGCGCGCACGATTTTATCGTCGGCTTGAGGAATGGATACGATACGTCGGTGGAAGAAGGCGGCGTGTTGTTGAGCGTTGGACAGCGCCAGTTGATTTCGTTTGCGCGCGCGCTATTAGCTGACCCGCGCATTTTGATTTTGGACGAAGCTACTTCGTCGGTGGATACGCAAACGGAGCAAATCATCCAACGCGCGCTTGCGACCCTGTTGAAAGGCCGCACATCGTTTGTGATCGCACATCGTCTATCAACGATTACGAGTTCAGATCGAATCGTGGTCATAGATGGCGGAAAGATTATCGAACAGGGGACGCACGAAGAATTGCTGGCGAAGCAGGGAATGTATTACGAGTTGTATAAGACGGGGTTTCAAGAGTGAACTCCCACCCAGCCTCCCTCAAATCCAAAGGATTTGGGGGAGGTGTCACGAGGTGACGGAAGGGGTGGGTGGGGCAGAGAAAATTTCTTTCCCGCCAATCACACTTAAACATATAACCAGCGGCATCACGCAGACGATGTACAACATGCGGCTGTCTACTGCCATGTAAAACGCACTCAACGCGGCGACGCCAATCCACAACGGCCAGGTGCGGTAAAAATTTTTTCGCAAGCCGAGCAACGCTAGGATTAACAAAACGGCTTGAAGCGCCATCATGGAATATTCAAAGAAGCCGGGGGAATAACCAAATGCCTCGCTGACTCCCCAATCGAACCAAAGCGGAAAGAATCGAAACAGGGACAAGAGAATATATTTTCCCGGATGCGCGACGATGACTTTCAATCCCTCTTGCAAATAGACTTGATTCATCTGTGCTTCGTTTTCTGTGCCGCGTAAATCCGTCCGGTGCGCGACGAGTGCTTGAATCGCCTGCCAGCCTTCATTCGTTCCAACGTAATGAAAATTTGCTG
>JAJYOO010000342.1 GCA_021796155.1 Chloroflexota bacterium | reverse complement strand
GTCCACAGCCCATTCGTGTCCGAGCAAACCCCAGTTGTCAGTCATCGGCTTTTCAGTATTCAGGCTGAATCGTAAATCGTCAATCGGTAATCGTCAATCTTGTCCCGTGCGCAATCGCAAATACGATTCATATCGTTCGGGATGAATCTTGCCTTTGTCCAATGCGGCGCGCACCGCGCAGCCCGGTTCATGGATGTGTGTGCAATCGCTGAACTGACATTTTGCCACGAGCGGCGCAAGCTCGGGAAAATACGCATCCATCTCTTCAGGTTCGGTATCCCACAACGCCAGCGATTTCCATCCGGGCGTATCGGCAACATAACCGCCGCCATCGAGCTTGAACATCTCGCGCGTGACCGTTGTGTGCTGTCCTTTGTTGACCGCGCTGATCTCGTTGACCGCCAAACCCAATCCCGGTTGGACCCCATTGAGCAGGCTTGATTTACCTGCGCCGCTTGGCCCGGCCATCACGCTGATTTTGCCAATCAATTGTGATTTGAGTTCGTCCACGCCTTTGCCATTTTTTGCTGATGTATAAATCACGCGATAACCAAGCGGCCCATAAAAACCAAAAATCTTTTTTGCTTCTCTCAAACCGATCAAATCAATTTTGTTCGCGACGATGACGGCGGGCACGCGCTGTTTTTCTGCGATGACGAGATAGCGGTCGAGCATTCGCAATTTTGGATCCGGTTGTGCGCAGGCGAAGACAAACACAGCCTGATCGGGATTCGCCAACAGAATTTGTTGGTACGCGCCTTGCGGTCTCGGGTCGAGCCGGACGATGGCCTGCTTCCGTTCTTCGACCTCATCTATCATCCCGGAGCCATCTTCCAAAACCGTAATGCGGACGCGGTCTCCCAGCGCAGCGATATCGCCGGTGGCTTTGCCTCGTTTGAGTTTGCCGCGCAGTTGACAAATGACGAGGCCCTCTCCAGTCTCGACTGTAAAGAAACCGGATTGGGCCTTGATGATCAAACCTTGTCGAATTGTTTGCGTCACCGCGTATTTATGGAACTGGAGTAGGCTGATTGTTTCCGCCTTTTGGCCGCGGCGTCCTCGTTGGGATGCCGCCTATAGGCGTGGGCGTATATGGATTCCCAATCGGGCCAAACCACGGCTGCGCCTGCGGGCTACCATAATAATAAGTTTCCACCATGGCGCGAAAAATCGGAGCGGCATAGTCGGCACCTTCGCCCGCATTTTCCATGATGACTGCAATGGCAATGTCCGGTTTGCCGGAATTCTGCGCGTCGTTGGTGTAGCCCGCGAACCACGCGTCCGGTTCCAGTCCCGGACCGGTTTGCGCGGTTCCCGTTTTGCCGCCCATTGGAATATTGAGACCGAGCATCGCATAATAGCCCGTGCCAAGCGGGTTGGTCATCACCCAATTCATTGCTTCTTGTATCGCCGCAAGATTGTCTGAACGCACCGGGAGCGTGCCTTGCGCGTTCGGCTTGAACGTCTGGATGGGGCTGCCATCTGCCGGCTGGACTTTTTCAACGAGTTGAGGCTGATAAAGCGTTCCGCCATTTCCAACTGCCGCGACGAATCGCGCGACTTGCAGTGGTGTCACCGTCACATCGCCCTGACCAATCACCTGGTTGGTTGCCTGCAGTAAAGTGGTCGGCACGGAAATGCTGCCTGTTGCCTCGGCGATATCATCAATGCCGGTCGGCGAGCCAATGCCAAAGGCGTGCGCCATGTTGGTAATATCGCCAGCGCGGTTGTTGTTGAACAGGTCAACGCTGATGTGCCAGAAATACGGATCGCAAGAGCGCATAAGTCCCTGCTGCAGGGTGATCAAGCCAGACGGCGTAGTAGATGGATCGTTACACTGCTTTCCAGCTTTCAACGCGTTCTGGCAGAATTCCCATGTCCAATCATTTAGAGTGATTCCGTTCAGTTCAGTGAAATGGTACTGGCAATCGTATGTGGTTTTAGGCTCGTATAAACCGCTTTCCAACGCGGCGGCCATCGCAATGATCTTGAACACGGATCCAAGCGGATACTGTCCCTGCGCGGCGCGGTTGACCAATGGCTGGTTGGTGTCATTAAGTAAGTTGTTGATCAGGTAGCTGTTATTGAAATTATTGGCATCGAACGCGTTCGGATCGAATTCCGGCGAGGATGCCATGGCCAGCACGCGGCCTGTGTTGCGCTCCAGCACAACAATTGCGCCGTTGTATCCGGTCAATGCTTGCTGCGCCCAGTATTGCATGTTTTCGTCAATGGTCAGGTAAACCGAGTCGGCGGCCTGCGGATTTGCAGCCGCGATTTGTTTTACGATCTGGCCGTTCGGGTCCACCACGTAAAGCGTCCCGCCATGCTTTCCAGCCAGGTACGACTCCATTGATTTTTCAATGCCGGATTGCCCAACGCTTTCCGTGCCGCGATAGCCCATGCGCCGGTATTGATCGAGCTGCTGCGGCTGGATCAGTTGGGTATAACCTACGACCTGCGGCGCAATGCCGCTGTCGAAATAGAAACGCGAGTTATAGGGTGTGGCTTGCAGGCCCCCAATTCCCAGGTTCAGAGCGGCTTTTGCCTGATCCGCACTGACCTCGCAGATGCCCACATACCAATCCGGCGCAGCATTGGCATACAAAGCTTTGATCTCATCTGGCGGCATGCCGCATACCTTCGAAAGTTCCGTGTCCAGCACCGCCTCGGATTTGGCGCCGATCTGTCCCGGCACGACGCCCAGCGCGTACGCGTCGGATTGGGCCACGATGGGCTTCCCGTTCTGATCATAGATATCGCCGCGCGCAGGGATTTGGTAATCCGTTTTCAAGACATCCCCGTTTGCCATTTCGGGCAGGATCAGGTTATTGTTCCACTCGACGCGCCATTCGCCATTCTCGTTTTTCAGGTTTGCCGAAAATTCCCGCTGAATGTCGCCGAATAACGCGGTGTGATATGTGATGCCATATCCGACCAGTGCCGTATCGGGATGAAGAGTTTCGGTATGGACTTCGTAATCCAGTTTCTCCACGCCCATCGCATCAAGGGCATCATTATATTGCTTGGCGAAGGCATCCTGGGTAAGAGCCGCTTTGCTGTCACTGGCAAGCAAGGCGTACATCGAAGCGAAATCATTGGTCTTGAGCGCCTCGAGGAAATTCGTGATGGCAATGCGCGCGTCCGGCGCGTGCGTCACAGACACGCGCGCGGTGGGCAGCGGCGTGGGACTGGGAAAAACCCCGAAGATGCCGGAGCCGCCTCCGCCCGATTTTGGCGCGCAGGCACTCAGGAAGACCAACAAGAGGATCAGAAGCCATCGAATCAATTTCATTCATTCACCTTTTATCCGGCTTGTTCGCCGTTCAAAATTCGCTGCGATACCGGGCATGGATAGTGCAAATGGTTTTGGCAATTAGCCGGGACGTCGCCGTTTGGCGTGACATCCAATTTGTGAAGGACGCGCACCAGATGACACATCGGCAGTCCCATGACCGAGGCAAAACATCCACTAAAATTTTCAACCGGTTGAAATTGCGGATGCTGAATGGCGTAGGCGCCCGCTTTATCGAGCGGATCGCCAGTTCTCACATACGCATTGACTTCCTCGTCACTGTAGTTTCGCATCGGAACATCAGTAACGCACAAATCTTTGATCAGCCTTCCATCGCCTATTTTCAGA
>JAJYOO010000341.1 GCA_021796155.1 Chloroflexota bacterium | reverse complement strand
ATTGATTTCCAGCCTTTGATGAATAGTCGCTGCTACAAAGAAAAATTTTTCAAATGAAACCTGTAAAAAAGCCATCCGTTGATTTCTGGTATACTCCCCTCACGAAGGAAACTTATGCCGCGTTTTGAAACTGACGTCGATCCTTGTGATCATATAACCAGCGACGCGATTGGTCAGCCCGGCCAGCGCGTTTTTTACATCCATGCCTACCAGGCCGAGAAGACCTATACCGTTATCATCGAAAAGGCCCAGTTGCAATCTTTGGCCATCGGCGTGGAGAAATTCTTGGCGGAAGTCGAACGGCAGAATCCAAACCTCGAGGAAGCCGCGGCGGATTACGTCGAGGAACAGATGCGCATCCATCCCCCAGTCGATCCGCTGTTCCGCGTGGGCGAGATCGGACTTGGTTACGACCAGCCGCGCGACCGCGTCGTGTTGTTCGCCCGCGAATTATTGACGGAGGAACAGGACGCCGAAGAAGGCTCGGCCATCCGTTTCTGGTGCACGCGCACACAGGTCCGCCAATTGGCGCGCTGGGGCGCGGAAGTCGTCCAGCGCGGGCGCGCCATCTGTCCGCAGTGCGGCCAGCCCGAAGAACCCGAAGGCCACTTCTGTCCGAAGAAAAACGGAAATAGACATTAGTCATCTCGCCACCTGACAGTTTGATGTCTGGTAAAAAATAGAACGCGGATAACGCAAATTTGACTGGTTGCCACTGATTTTTTAAAAAAGAAAAACTGTGCAAATCCGCATCATCCGTGGAATCCGCGTTCTATCCCCGATAATTTTTAAGTATCAAGCTGCAAGCAATCATCAACGTTTAGAATCAGTGACCAGTAGTAACCCCGCCTACGAAAATCTAAAAACGATCCTTCAGTTCGGCGCGATTGAACTCAAAGGTCAATTCACGTTTGGTTCGAATTACACATTTCTCGTCGATGTTTGCCGCGAGGATAAAATTCTTCCCGCCGTTTATAAACCGTCCAGGGGCGAACAGCCGCTCTGGGATTTTCCCGAGAACTCCCTCGCCTTACGCGAAGTGGCCGCATACATCGTCAGCGAATCGCTTGGCTTTCACTTCGTCCCATTCACGGTGCTGCGAGATGAAGGCCCGTACGGCCCTGGTTCTCTTCAACAATACATCGAGTACGATCCCGAATATCATTACTTCAATTTCAGCGCGGAGGATAAAGCGCGCTTGATGCCGGTTGTGCTCTTTGATCTGCTGGTCAACAACGCCGACCGCAAAGGCAGTCACGTTTTTTTCGAGAGCGACACGAAAAAATTATGGGCCATCGATCACGGCATTTGTTTTCACGAGGAAGATAAATTGCGGACGGTGATCTGGGATTTTGCCGGACAAAAAATTCCGGATGAATTGCTCTCGCCTCTTTCGCGGACCCGTGAATTGCGCGGCCTGCTCGAGCCTTATCTCAACCCTGATGAGATTTCCGCGTTACAAACCCGCGCCGACAGATTGCTCGCTTCGAAAGTTTTTCCGCGCACGCCGAAAGACCGGCGCGCATTTCCTTACCCGCCGATATAGATTGTCAATTGTCCTGCTCTGGTTTCGATACGGCGGCGGTAGTTGAGTAGCGTTCTTTGCGTATCGAAACTCGCCGCCTACTCAACCATCATGTACGCTGACATAACTCAAAGGAGAAATCATGAACCACAAACTTGCATTCATCGGTTTTGGAAACGTGGCGCGTTCACTCGCCCTTCTCTTGCTTCGCAAGCAGGATGTTCTCAAATCCAAATACGGCATCACATTTTCTGTGACCGGTATCGCCACCGGCCGACACGGCTTCGCTGTCAACCCGGCTGGTTTGGATGTTGAGAAAGCGTTGGCTCTCGTCAAAATTGGAAGGCCCATCTCATCACTCTCGACATTCGAAGTGGATGATTCTCTTTCTGTGATCCAAAACTCCGAGGCGGACGTGATGTTCGAGAACAGCCCGGTCAACACAACCACCGGCCAGCCCGCCATCGATCACATCCGCACCGCGCTGAATTTAAATATGCACGCCATCACCGCCAACAAAGGCCCGGTGGTACATGCTTATCGTGAGTTGATGGAACTGGCAAAATCAAAAGGCAGAATCTTCCGCCACGAGTCGACTGTGCTGGGCGGCTCGCCGGTCTTCTCTGTTTTTCGCGAGGCTTTCCCCGCGGCGGAATTGCGCGGCTTTAAAGGAATCATCAACGCCACGACGAATATTATTTTGTCGCGCATGGAGCGCGGCGAGACTTTCGATCAGGCTGTCAAGTTCTGCCAATCCATCGGCGTGGCCGAGACCGACCCGACCAACGATGTGGATGGCTGGGACGCGGCCATCAAGGTCGCGGCGCTGGTCACGGTGTTGATGAACACACCTTTCACGCCCCAGCAGGTGAATCCGACAGGTATTCGCGGCATCACGCCTGAGATGGTCGCGCAGGCAAAAGTTAACGGAAAACGCTGGAAGCTGGTTGCGTCCGCCCAGCGAAACGGCGACGCGATTACAGCGCGGGTCGAGCCGGAACTTGTCGATCCGTCATCGCCGTTGTACGGCATGATGGACTCGTCCACCGGCCTGGCCTTTGAAACGGACGTCCTGCCGTTTTATTCGATCACTGTTTCTGAAGGCCCGGACATGAAGGGCGGCCCGGAAGAAACCGCGTACGGTTTGTTTGCGGATTTTGTGAACATCGTAAAGTGATGTAGTGCTTTTTAAACGTCAAAGCAGGACAGAGAGTTTCTGTCCTGCTTTATATTTTTAACTTAAGCATTTCATCGCTAAAGATTTAACGCGAAGACGCAGAGTCGCACATTGTCCCGATGTTCTTCGGGAAAGAGAATAAAAACTGGCGGCTTAGCGGCTTTGCGTTGATTTTTTCTTCACATATAACAACTTATCTACGCGAGCAATGACTTGACCATCATCGTCCACAACATCGACACTAAACGTCGGCTCGACCTTGCCCGCTTCTGCCGCTGCTCGAATTTCATTTTCGCGCTCAGGCGAAATATAAAATGTGGCCGTGACCTTGCTTTTTCCGGGACGCAAAAATTGGATGCTGGCAGCTTTGTCCCACACGATGTAATCGCTTCCCAACAAGCGCATCAGAATCAACATGAACCACGGATCGCACATGGCATACAGCGATCCGCCAAAATGTGTGCCGACAATGTTGCGGTTGAGAGCCGTCAATTTCATTTCAACTTTTATTGTGCGTTCGTCAATGGTGTGCGCGCGAATCCCCGCGCCGAATAGCGGCGGATAGAAATTTATAAATCGTTCACGAAAGCGCTGCCAGCGTGTGTTCATCGTCTGGCGAGTATATCAAGGATTGAAAAAAATCTTAAACGGTATAATCACGTGTATTCCATTTTTCAGGATGAACCATGCTTAACTCGAATGTTTTTATGATCCCCGCTGTCCGCACAAGTCTGTGCGAAGCCGATACCTTTAACGACACCAGCAACACTGATAGAACACAGCGCTTGGAAGCCAAAAATGATTGACGGACTTACAACTGCCGAGGCGCGCTCGCGGCTTGAACAATTCGGGCCGAATGCCGTTTCCGAGGAAAAAGAGCAAAGGCTCGTTGTTTTTCTCAAAAAGTTATGGGGGCCGGTTCCGTGGATGCTGGAATTCAGCATCATCCTGGAACTGG
>JAJYOO010000340.1 GCA_021796155.1 Chloroflexota bacterium | reverse complement strand
ATCGGGTTCTGGGCCGATCACTACCTTCTGGGCATTCGCCGAAAAATACGATGGACTGTATTACCAGGCCGATCTCGACTTAAGCTCGCTGGTCGGGCAGAACGTGAAGTTCATTCTCACCGTACTTTCTCTTGGATCGCCAACGGGCGACCGCGCTCTGTGGGTGAATCCGATGATCTACAATGCTTCAGCCTCGTCTGCTAGTGCGGTTCCTGCGACGCCGACAACGGTTTCATCCACGCCGGTTCCTACCACGACCGGAACGGACACCAGTAGTTGGAATACGTATCAAAATACGAAATATGGATTCTCTTTCAAGTATCCGCCTGCCGCTACAGTTTCCAATCAAACGGATACGACCGGGCGTGTGACTTTGCCGCTCGTCACACAGGGAACCAACTTGCAGGAAAAGTATGTGGATGTCAATGTTGTCGAGGGTGCAACAACTTGTAAGAGTCCGTCAAGCAGTCCAATGTCAACGTCGGCGAATGTGACTATCAACGGCATTGCGTTCCTGAAGGAAACTGGACAGGAAGGCGCAGCCGGCAACATTTATGATTGGATTGGTTACTCTACGACGAAAGGCACTGCCTGCATCAGCTTGACGTTGGTTTTACATTCCACGAACCCAAGTAATTACCAGACTCCGCCGCCGGTTTATGATATGAGCTCCGAATCGGCTGTCTTCTCGACGATCATGTCAACGTACGCAAATCAATAGAATCAAATTGAATCACGAAGCCCGTCCGCGAATTGGACGGGCTTTTTTTGTTGTGCCGATATTTAATCAGATTGTCTTCCTTCTCTGATTTTGACCGGATTATCATCGCCACGCACAAAAGAGATGAACGCGGCCAGTAATGCTGCACCACTGATGAATAACATGCTTATATCAAAAGCCTGAATCAGTAAGGTTGAATTGTTTGGATCGCCTTGCCCGAAATAAGAGCTAAAGATCGCGCCGGTCAGTCCAACGCCAAGCGCCATTCCAACATTGCGCGCCAACGCGAGGACTCCAGCTGCGATTCCCTGTTTGTTGCGCGGGGCATCGCCCATCAGCGCGCTATTGTTCGGAGCAACAAAGAGTCCGGTTCCAAGGCCGCACACTGCCAATCCAAGAACGGTCATGAATATAGCGGATGTGCCTGTCAATCGGCTGAGCATGAAAAGTCCCAGGGCAAAGATCAACATGCCAAGAGAAGTCGGAAGGCGCGACCCGATGCTGTCCGACAGACTTCCGCTTAGTGGTGCGGTCAGTGCCATGATGATCGGCTGGGCGGTCAGGATCAATCCGGCCTGTGACGCGGAAAAACCGCGCCCTTGAATCAAATAGAATGGCATCAGGAACAGCACGCTATAAACGCAGATGTAATTAAAAACCGGCGTGATGGTCGAGATCGTGAAGATGCGCCGCTTGAAGAGACTCATATCCAGCATGGGTGCTGTCACTCTCAGTTCGATCCAGGCGAACAAACCGAGGATCAATGCAGATGCAACGGTGATGCCGAGGACGGTAACGGAGAGCCAACCGAGGTTATCTGCCTGGTCCAGAGCGAACAATAGTGCGGTCAGCCCAACTGCGAACGTGAATGCGCCCGTCAAGTCGAAACGCTCACTTCGTTCAGATGGTACATCTTTTGGAATCACGGTCAGGCTTAACCATATCGCAATAAGCCCAACCGGCACGTTGATAAAGAATACACTATGCCAACTGAAATGATCCGCCAGCCAGCCGCCTAGGAAAGGACCAGTGGTCAACCCAAGATATGTCATGGCGCCCTGCAAGCCGAGAGCTTGTCCGCGCTGGTTTGCAGGAAAATTTTTTGTGAGGATTGCAGGCGAGTTTGCGAACAACATGGCCGCACCGATTGCCTGGAACCCGCGTGACACGATCAAGTAGGTCGGAGATGGGGATAAGCCGCTGAGCGCCGAACCGATCACAAAGATTCCGAAACCGGCCACGTACGTCATCTTGTTGCCGCGCAAATCGCCGAGGCGTCCAACACTCAATAGCAGCGCGCTGACCACCAATAAATAAACGGTCACCACCCATTCGATGGTTGCCACATCTGTTTTGAAATAATCTGTCACCACTGGCAGGATGGTGTTGACTACGCTGCCGTCCAACGCCGACATGAACGTGCCGATGCCGACTGCTACCAACACCAGCCACTTTGTTTCTATCGAAAGGAACTTTTTGTCTGTTTTCTCCATACCGCTGTGAATTCATCGCCTCCCGATATTCTCAGGGATGAATCAATCCTTCCTGCCTTTGATCACGATGCGGATCGGTGTGCCGAGGTATCCATATTCCTCGCGCAGGCGATTTTCTAAAAAGCGCTTATACGTGAAGTGCATCAATTTGGGATCATTCACATAGATCATAAATGTGGGCGGGTCGGATCGGACTTGCGTTCCGTAGAATAATTTGAGCTGCTTGCCTGCGTGTGCGGGCGCGGCATGAGAATCCTGCGCCTCGACCAGCACCTTGTTGATCTTGGATGTAGTCAGCCGGACCAATCTTTCCTCCTGCACGCGCAAGGCCAGCGGAAGAACCTGGTCTACCCGCTGGTTGGTTTTTGCAGAGATGAATAACAATGGAACATAATCCACAAAGTTCAAATCGGCGCGGATTTTGCGCGTGAATTCATCCATCGTTTCGTTATTCTTTTCGACTGCATCCCATTTGTTGACCAGAACGACGCACGACTTCCACGCTTCCACAATAAAACCCGCGATGTGCGCGTCCTGCGCGGTGATGCCGGTCGTCGCATCAATCATCAACAGGACAACATCGGCGCGTTCGATGGCTTTGAAAGATCGCAGTACGCTGTACTGTTCCACGCCATGTTCGATCTTTCCGCGGCGGCGAATACCGGCCGTGTCAATCAATGAAATTTTGATCCCCTGAAATTCAAATTGCGTGTCCACCGCATCGCGCGTCGTCCCGGCGATGGGGCTGACGATGGAGCGTTCTGTCCCAACCAATTTATTTAACAGACTCGATTTTCCAACATTCGGTTTGCCGACGATTGCGATCTTGATCGTTTCGTCTTCCTCCTCAGCAGCTTTGGGAAAACTGTTTACCAACGCGTCCAGCAAATCACCAACATCCGTGCCGTGAACAGCCGAGATCGGGTACGGATCGCCGAGTCCCAATTCATAGAACTCGCTGGCGGACGCGCGTCGTTCCACCGATTCGCATTTGTTGACCACGACAAAGATGGGTGGCAATGCAGTTCCGTCGGGTTGTTTCTTCTGATAACGGCGCAGAATATCCGCCACTTCGCGGTCAGCCGCAGTAATGCCGGTATCGCCGTCGGTGACGAGTAAAATCGCATCCGCATCTTCAGCGGCGATCAATGCCTGGGATTTGATATCGTCAATGAAATCTGCGGAGCCAATGGAAAGTACGGTCTTACCACCATGCGTTGGATCAATTCCGCCGGTATCCACAATGCCAAAGGCGCGGCCATTCCATGTGGTCTCGGCATATAGGCGATCACGCGTCGTGCCGGGAACATCGTCTACGATGGCGACGCGTTCACCGATGAGACGATTGAATAAAGTGCTTTTGCCAACGTTCGGACGTCCAACGAGGGCGACAAGAGGTTTAGGCATAATTCAATTCTTTTCTACCACAAAATTTTTCTGGCTGGATTTTATCGGA
>JAJYOO010000339.1 GCA_021796155.1 Chloroflexota bacterium | reverse complement strand
TGTCTGTGTGTTTCCGATAAACCAAAATGTATTCCGTGACTGGAACAGGTTTATATTGCAATGGATTTCTATCCGCGGCGAATCTTCTGCCTCGGCCAGTAGCCCAACCTGCACCTTCGGGTTTTTCCCAAACAATGTCATCGATGAAATCGTAACCTTCTTCAATGAATAATTTGTGCATGTCGAAAGGCACGGCGATACGGCGTGATGCTTCACTTCGACTGGCGCGACGGACCAATACAGGAGAAACATTCATTACAAAGAAACAACCTTCCGCCAGAACACGATGAGCATTCTGAATGATCTTGCGGATTTTTAGTAGATATTCTTCGTAAGTTATGTAATCAGTATATTCAGGGCGGGCATTGTAATAGGGCGGGGAAGTGAAAATTAGATTTATACTTTCTGCCGGAAGTTCCTGGAAAAGTTCCTCGCAATCTCCTTGAGCAATTGTATTTCGCAAGGATGACAAAACATAAGTCCCGTTTTGCTTTCTCGTCTTTTCCCTTTTGTGTCCATTGCGTCCAAGTAGCCGAGACTCAAGCACTTCAGGCTTTGTTGATTTGTCTTCCGCGATGAGGGATGTGTAGGCGTCAATGACAACTTCACCAATTCGCTCGCGTGATGTTTTACCAACCAGCGGCACGCGCCACACGTGATAGCGGTCGTCTACTTCTGGTAAGCCGAACTCAATTGCCTTTTCTAGTTTGGCCTGCTGAAGCCAAAACGTCGCCACCTTTTTTGCGGCTTTCACGTCCAGAACGTTGTATTTTCTCTTTGCGGCAACTGTTGTTCTAAGCATGGTAAATCAATTTTACCATTTGCTTATTTGTCAAAGATTGTGAATAACTGGTTTGCGGTATTCGATCAAATTAACGTAGGCGGCTGAGAAAAACTTTCATAATGCCTCGCCTTTGATTTCAGCTCGATGACGTTTATTCTACGACGAATTTCATTCAATGCCAGATTTAAATTGTAATTTGAGAGCTAATGATAAAAAAGAAGGACAGCTTTCGGCTCGTCCTTCTTTTTGTTCCCCATAAGTCATTGCGAGGAGTGGCGCTGTTGGTACCGCGATCTGGCAATCTCCTTTTTCTTTCTTAATCATGGGATTGCCACGAGTGCTTACTCTTCGAGTACGATGTTGCGCTCTCGCAATGACATTTGGTTTGTATGGTGTTAAAAAAACAAGGCTGTCAAAATGTAACCTTCAGCAGCAGCCAATAAATTCCTGCGGCCAGTCCAATCGTGGCGGGGATGGTCAGTATCCACGAGACCAGAATGTCGTTTGCAACACTCCAGCGGATTTTGCCAAGCCGTTCCGAAGAGCCAACACCAATAATGGATGAACTGACCAGCTGCGTTGTGCTGACGGGCAATCCAAAATAGGAGGACGCGATCATCAAAAACAATGAGGAGGTCTGCGCGGAGAATCCGTGCACGGGGCGGATCTTATAGAATTTGCCGCCCAGCGTGCGGATCAGCCGCGCTCCGGCCAGAACGGTTCCCAGCGTCATGCCTGCGGCGCTCACTGCGATGACCCAAAGCGGCACGCTGAATCCCGGCAGTGTCCCCTCGATGATCAAACCCAGAACGATGACGCCCATCGCCTTTTGCGCGTCATTCGATCCCTGGCTCAGTGCGAGGAAGACGGCGGTCAGAAGCTGGCTTCGTTTAAAGAAGTCGTTGATGCGCGGCGACGCGTTCTGCGTTGCGAAGAAAACCAGTTTGGTGAAAACGAAACCAAACACGAAGCTCAAGATCGGCGTGACGAACAAGGCGATCAAGACTTTGATCAACCCCGCAGCGTGCAGCGCACCCAGCCCCACTCCAAGCCAGATCGCGCCGATCAAGCCGCCGACCAGGCCGTGCGAGGGACTGCTTGGCAATCCTAGGAACCATGTCATGAAATTCCACAGCACGCAACTGACCAGGGATGCGATCAGGATTTTGAGCGTGACAATATCTGTGTTAACGATCTGCGCACCGACGGTCTTGGCCACCGCGACGCCGAACAGGAACGGGCCTATAAATTCGGCCAAACCTATAATTGTCAGCGCGGCCCAGGGCCGGAAAGCCCGCGAAGAGACCATGGTGGCGACGATGTTGCTTGAGCCGTGCACTCCATTTAGAAAGTCGAATACCAGCGCAAGGATGATAACGATAATGAGCTGCAGGGACATGTTTCTAGGTGCGTTTTACGACGATATCTGCGATCACGTTCGCGGCTTCATCCCCTCGATCCGCGGCGTTGCTCAAGTGGCGGTAGACCTCGCGCATCTTCAACATTTCCACAACGTGTTCGATATTTTCCGGCCCGCTGAACAAGTCCGCAATAGCCTCGCGGTACACCTGTTCGACACGGTTCTCCAGGGCCTTTGCCCGCTGGGCATGGTCGGTCGCAACGCTCGGATGATTCTTCAGCCGAAGGACCGCCTGTTGGATCTCGTATGCCGCCTCCTTTAAAAGCGAAGCGATCCGCTGAACGTATTTGGTCGGCCTGACGTTCAGGATTTCCATTTCATTGACGGTGCTGTACGCGTAATCGAGCACGTCGTCAATGGTGCGCGATAAAGTGAATATATCCTCGCGGTCGAAGGGCGTGATAAAGGTGCGGTTCAATTCGTCTATCAGGATGCGGCGCACCTCATCCGCTTCTTTTTCCTTATTCGAGAGTTCCTCCGCTACTTCGGGGCTTTGAGCATCCACATATTTGCACAATAATGTCAGCCCCTCGACGGCAAGCAAGGCCTGTTGTGCGATTAGGTTATGAAAAATATCTTCCCTGCGTTTGAAAAGTCCAAACATGATTACCTCTTGCGTTCTCTCAATGTGACGGGCAATCATACCATAAGGATGACGGCCCGCCTCCTTGCGGAATAGGTGCTTCTGAGGCGGAGAAAAACTCCTGATAACTCAGATTGTACAACGATTTGCTTTTAGTATATAATCTCCAAATGCGGAAGTTGAGATTGGTCTTGAGCATACTTCTTCTCGCCATCTCGGTCGTTCTATTGCTTTGGGGGCTTTGGCCCGCGGCACGCATACAAAAAGTTTTACCAATTACCCCGTCGCAAATGAGCTTGCCAACACCATCTTCGTTGATTCTCGATTCTTCTATACAACTGCCAGGCTGATTTGGTTAACATCTTTTGAACATCTGATTGATTCTGGATGATGCGTTTATAATTTTGGTATAGGAAGAGCGCCTTGCTCTTGCTAAATTTTCCAAAGAAGGAGAAAAGGAGAATCATGAACAGGAAGACTTCGATTGTTGTTCTTACCATGCTTGTGGTTGGGGCGCTGCTCGCCTCATGCGGTCCGCAAGCTCCCGCAACGACCGCCGCGAGTGGCGGTTCGGGTATGGACGCACTGGTGGCGGCCGCCAAGCAGGAGGGTCAACTCACTGTGATCGCTCTGCCGGATACCTGGTGCGATTATGGCGACATGATGAAGCAGTTCACGGCCAAGTATGGGATCAAGATCAATGATCTTAACCCCAACGGTTCGTCTGCCGAGGAACTCCAGGCCATCGTTGCAAACAAAGACAACAAAGGTCCCCAGGCTCCAGACGTGGTTGATGTTGGTTTGAGTTTTGGCCCGCAGGCTGTTCAGCAGGGACTGCTTGCTCCATACAAAGTTTCAACCTGGAACGAGATTCCGGATTCCGCCAAGGACG
>JAJYOO010000338.1 GCA_021796155.1 Chloroflexota bacterium | reverse complement strand
CGGTTTGGTTTTCTTGAATATATTTCCAGTCGAGTTCTTCAGCGTGGCATTCAACGAGACTAACGATATCTGCGATCCATTTAAATTGTGCAGGTTGGCTGGAATTGCCAATGAACAAATGCTTTGCGAAATGTCTTGTTAGATAGAGCAACGTTTCCATTTTCCCGGAAGTGTAAACAAGACAATCGTTTATTCTTATGGCTTGTGGCTGCGAATCAAGCCCAGCGAATTCAGTGTCAGGGTCGTTGCCTTTCTCGTATTTGACTTCAAGGTCATAATGATGCAGCTCGATGTGCGCATGGATGTCCTCGCGAAGCACAGTCGCGGTCGCTGATTTCTGCAAACTTTTCGAGACTTGATGAAACTGGATGTTGAATTTCGCGTCTTCCAACAAATGTATGGCGGGAAGGAAATCTTCTTTTCTCAATAGCAAGTCAATGTCACTCACCGGACGTAAAGCTGGGTCAGGATAATATTGATAAGCCAGCGCCAATCCTTTAAGCAAAAGCAGCTGTAAGTTGGCTTCGTTGAACAACGAGATGATTTCCATCAACACGCGTTCATAGATTTGGTTGTAGGCGCGGCTTCGCAGGTAAAGTGCTTTGAGCGTCTGTTCTGTGTTTTTGGGAATTGCAAACTCTGATTTTTGGATGTGATGCCACAGCAAGGGAGCCATCCCGTGTAATTCTGCTTGTGCTGGCAATTTATTCCATTCGCTGAAGTTGCTGAGTTGATGAATCAATTCCGCGTAGAAGGCGGAATGTCCTTCTGCGCGGGCGCAAAGGGCGAGTAGATAGTAGATTTGGTCTAACTGTTTTGGATTGTTTGCTGAATCCATGCGCTGGCGGTCTCGATATCGGAATAGGTGAGAGTATATGCAGTCAGGCGGCGCGCCAAGCGAGAAGCGGCAGCCATGCCATAATCGGGAAAGTTCCGGGCGTTGACCAAGTGCTGGAGAAGGCGGAACAAGGCTCCGGCACGCGTGATGCGTTCGACTCGGAATGCCGCGTCCGACTCATAGTGCGGAAAAATGATGAGGCGTGGTGTAGCCGTCGCTTTAGCCCCATCCGGATTTAAGAGCGACGGTTCGATCCATACACTGTTGTCGGCAAAGCGGAGAAAGCCTTCCGAGTCCTGATTCTTCAGCCATCGCTTCCAAATAAACGATGAGCCGGGCTTCAGCACAATGGAACGACAGAAACCGTTGACGCTTTCACTGTTTATCGGAACCGAAATGACTTCATCGGTCATGTATGCTAGTCCAAGAGCGGTGAGCCATGCGGCGAGCGACGATTTGCCGCTGGCGGTCTTTCCGCAAAGAATAACTGCGTCATCGCGATGAGCGAGCGCCGCAGCGTGAAAGATCAGTTCGGTTTTAGACGCGCCATTTAATTTGAGCAGCGCGTCCTGCATCAATTGTGATAAAGCGGATTCAATGCTGGAATTGGAAAATAGATCAACACTATCCACGCGCGCAGAAAAATTGTCTTCCGCATCCGCGAAGATTTCATAATTGGCAACAACAGAGGAACCTGAGCTTATGCAATTTTTGAAATGGATCGTCAGGGATTTTAGAATTTTTGAATCATTGGAGTTGAAGCAGATTGCATTACCCGCAAACTGAACCAACAAACTGTTGGCTGTCATTTAGTGTCAGCCGCTATCCAACGCGCCTTGTGCGCGGAGTCTTTGGATCGTTTCGGGAACGTCTTTTGCAATCTGCTCGCGCGAATCAGGATAGGCACTGGTCAGGATTTTGACAATATCCTGCTCGGTGTTATTGCCGTCACACAATTGCCAGATCAACGCGGCGGTCTCGTTGGCATGGATGATGATGTTCTTGACCGGGTGCAATAAAACGGTCTCCCCATCCATTTGCTCGATGAGGAAACCGGCACATTGTTTGGGGATTAGTATTGGAGCACCCATTTGACAACTAGAATATTCTGAAATTTACAGTGATAGAACATGATCCCATGTCTTGTGCAGGGTCGGCAAAACTATTTCATCGCATCGCGGTGGAAAAGTTTTTTGTTCTGCTGCCAGATTGGGCATTGTAGCCGTTAGAAGTGTGCAATACTAGCAGCCGCTGCCAAAGCTCGTGAATACTTGAGAGCTGCTTCCGGTTCCATCGCTTGAATGTTCAAAACTCCAAGTGACGGTGATCGTATCTCCGGTATTAAACACAGATGGGAAATTGATGTCAACAGTAATCGTTAGCGTTGCTGTTCCTGAAACGTCTGTAGGTATCGTTCCGGTCAGCGCTGCAGGCGATGTGAGAAGTGTGCTGCTATTACTACGCGTGATAACGTAATGCAAGGGTATTCCGGATGTGGGAGGTGTAATCGTAGCCGTGCTGATAAGATCCTGGCAAAAATTGGCTTGTGGATCAGAGATGCCAGCTGTAACAGTGTGAGTGCCTGAAGTCTGCGCGTGTGCAGGCAGAACTCCGGTGGCGAGTTCGGGTTTTGTCCATTTGGACGGAAGGTTTGCCAACACGGATGCGCCGGCAGCTGCGCCGAGTATCTTCAATGCGTCGCGGCGGGATAATTTGTGCGGAGTTTGTTTAGCCATGTAATTACCTTCCATCTAAATTCAGGATGATGACGGACGAGATTTTACCATAAGGATAGGGCGAAATTTCACGAATCGCGCTGATGCGTTGCTTACGCTTGACCGGAACGAGCATCACCTACTTGTTTGCACCATACAGTTCTTTTCTAAAAAACTCTGGCAATGCAAAGGCTGCTTCGTGAACTTCAGGATTGATGTAATTATTCGTTCCCGCGGGATATGGAATCTTCAACCCGTTCTTCCACGGTGTATCGGACATGTACATAAACCCGATTCCGCCGCCGGGATAGGTTGGGATGTGAGCATAATAATACGCGGGATTCTTCGTCAGCGTTTTGGCCGAAGCGTAGATTTGTTTTATCAGTGCGGTGTCAAAAAAGGGTTGTTCGCATTGTGTGGACGCTGCACCGCCGGACGTCAACGCGCGCACCATCAGCTTGTAGAATTTGTCCGAGAACAATCGCTCAGCCATGCCGATGGGGTCGGTTGTATCAGAGATGATGACATCGAACTGCCCGGGGTTTTCTTCGAGAAAGCCGAATGCGTCGCGCACGATCAATTTGGCGCGCGGATCCGCCCACGGGTCCCCGAAGGATGCGGAAAAATATTGTCGCGACAAATCCACGACACGCTGGTCCAACTCGCAAACCACCGCTTCTTCCACGGACGGATAACGGAGGACCTGTTGCAATGAGCCTCCATCGCCACCGCCGATGATCAGTACGCGCTTTGGCTTTCCAACGGCCAGCATTGGCACATGGACAAGCATCTCATGATAGCCGCTGTTGTCGCGCTCGGTCAGTTGGATGATGTCGTCAAGGATCAGCGTGTTGCCGAAGAATTCGGTTTCAACGATCTGGATATGCTGGTATTTGGTTTGTTCGTCCGCAAGAATCTTTTTTATGCGCAGACTCTTACGATAGTATGGGTGGAGTTCCTCGGTGAACCAATCGCTCATGGATCTCTATGCAGCGGCCACTAAAAGAGCCGCCTCAACTTCCGCATCGCGATCAAGCTTGCGGACCGAAAAATTATCTGCACCGAGCGCAGATTTGATTTGTTGGATCAACGGTAAAAGGTCTTTGCCAATCGCACAGGTGAAGATCG
>JAJYOO010000022.1 GCA_021796155.1 Chloroflexota bacterium | reverse complement strand
GTTTGCCTTCTATAAGCCTTATCTAAGAATTTCGCTGCGATGAAACTCCAAATATTCTTTGTTCTCAGAGAAAACTCTTCGCAGTTGCAACTCATCACGGACATCAAAGACCTTACGCGCAAATTGGCTCAATCTTGGCGAAATCAAAACATGGCCATTATCTTTGAAAGATATATATCCCCGGTCAAACAAAAAATCATAATCAGGTATCAGTAAAAGGCCATTAAACGGATTCAATCGTTCTGTGTTGTTACTATCTTTCCAAGGTTTTATGTGTGATGCTCGCAATAAAGTCACATTTTGCAGACCTGTAATAGAACAACTTCCCCAAAGACGGATTACATTCCTTCTAAAATTACCTTGTCCAAGCCTGCTGATCACAACTTGCTCTTGCTCGGTTTTGTCTAAAGTTTTGTATTCGGCTACATGTTCGCGAACTTCTCTAAAAGCGTCTATATCCGATGCTAACGCTTCTATTCTGAAAACAAATTCACTTGGAGCATTTTCCCTTAACTGATAATCAGTTAGTAATATTCGCCCAAAATATACAAACGGAGTATGGTGCACATCTCTGTAGAAAAGATGGATTTCATCGCCATTCTTATTCGCACCAACGACTCTCTCATCGGAACTGTGTTTTTCCTCCCCTTCCCAGAAAAGCATGTTTCCATCAATATAATCGTTATATTGCGTTAAGGCTTCTTGTTTTTCTTTGGTTACAAAAAGGATAATGTATTTTGTACCAGCGGGCGTTACCACGCCTTTTGATAAAGCATGGAAACTTTGATATCCCCAAATCTTTGCCAAAAAAGGACGTTCATAACTTTGGTTGAATTTAAGAGTTTTGAAATTTATCTGCATAGAAAATTCCCAACTTATTGCGACTCAATATTTCTCTCATTCAGGAGTGTTTTCAATGCTCCTGTGCCTTTCAAAGAACCCTGCAACCTTTTAAGATACTGTTCAGTTATTGGTTTCAAAATAATTGCATTGTCGTTTTCGATTACGACAATCTTTGTGCCTTTCTTAATATCATATTTCTTTCGCAAGATCGTTGGAATTGTGATTTGACCTTTAGCAGTCATACGGGTTTTCATTTGAACCATCTCCATCTGAATTAAACCATATTCAAACAAAACCTGGAACATTTAAGAGCAGACCTCGGAGGTTTTTTTTTAAACCCCCGAGGTCCTTCTAAAAGAGAGCTTGGTGTGGAATTTGGACTGCTTTGGTGTAAAATAGCTTCCCAAGGAGCCAGCCATGACCCAACAGCCAAAGAAGTTATCTCGTCGCGATGCATTGAAGATCATAGGAGCAGCAGCCGGTGCAACTGTATTGGCAAACCTGCCGTCGAAGTGGAGCAAACCGGAGTTGGCGACTGGCGTCCTTCCGGCTCACGCACAGACATCGCAGCAAGCGCCGGTGTTGCCAACTGTGGTGACGAGTTCAATCGTCGGGGAATTTAGTTGCCGGGCCTCCTTTACAGGAGACGTTACGGCTGACGGCGGTTCGCCCGTCACGGATAAGGGGTTCGCTTTCTCCGCTACGAATTTGAATCCGACCCTTACGGATTCGCACATTTCTTATGGATCAGGCGGATTGGGTTCGTACAGCATGAACAATGTCAACATGCCATATTGCGGTGTGCCTGTCTATGGCCGTGCGTACGCAACCAATGGCGTAGGAACCGCATATGGTGCCGTCCTAACCTTCTATCCGATAGTATGCCTAGTCGAAGGAACCCTCATCGCAATGGCCGATGGATCGGTCAAAAAGATCGAGGATATCGATTATTCGGACCGGCTCCTTGTCTGGAATTTCGATGAGGGCCATTTCGACGCAGCGCAGCCATTGTGGATCAAGAAGGCAGAAGTTGCATACCAATATAACCTGCTCGAATTCAGTGACGGTTCCATGCTCAAGACGATCAACCAGCACCGCATCTTCAACAAGGAACTGGGCATGTTCACCTACCCGATGACGGAAGATACCCCGGTCGGGACGACGACCTTCAACGTGAGAGGCGAGGAAGTCACATTGGTCAGCAAATGTGTGGTGAACGAACGGGTCAATTACTACAATGTCATCACCCGCCGACACATAAACCTGTTCGCAGATGGCATCCTGACATCCTGCCGATATAACAATATCTATCCCATCGTGGATATGAAATTCGTCAAGGATAACCGCACATTCGTGCTGCAGGAGCAATACGGCGTGGAAGACAAATATTATGAGGGATTGCGGCTGGCGGAACAGACGATCCCTGTTGCCGATACCATCGCCTACATCAACAGACTTGAAGCGCTAAAGACAGACCGCAAGGATATGACCCCGGCGAATGAAAATTTTTCCATGCGGAGCCACGTCGAGGCTGAACTTATTGCCGCATGAGAGCTTGAAGTTTATCAGTACAGCAGCACGAAGGTTTATAAAGCAGACCTCGGAGGTTTTCAAAAACCTCCGAGGTCTGCTGTTGTGCCTAATCCGCAAACTTGCGCACGAACCACATCTTCACGATCTGCGTCAGGATGATGTAGCAGAGAAGCATCCCGAAGAGCAAAGGCCAATACAGCGGCGGCAAGCCTACAAATCCGAGTGTGGAGGCGAGCGGGGAAATCGTCAAATACGCGCCGACCAAAACGATCACAAGCGAGGTCAACAACAAAGAGCGACTCGCCCGGCTCTGGATGAACGGAATCTTGTTCGTGCGGATGACGTGGATGATCAACGTCTGCGTGAACAAGGATTCGACGAACCAGCCGGTCTGGAACAACGTTGGGTTGTTCCATGCGTGGAAGACATACAACATGATGAAGAAGGTCATGTAGTCGAAGATCGAGCTGATCGGGCCGATGTAAAGGATGAAGCGACGCAGCGCGCCGATTTCCCATTTGCGCGGACGCGCCAGCCAATCGGTATCCACGTTGTCGGTCGGGATGGATGTCTGCGAAAAATCATAGAGCAGGTTATTGGTCAGCACCTGGATCGGTTGCATCGGCAGGAATGGCAGGAACAGGCTGGCACCCAACACGCTGAACATGTTGCCGAAGTTGGATGAAGCTGCCATGCGGATGTACTTGATGATATTGCCGAATACTTTGCGGCCTTCCACGACGCCTTCCTCCAAGACGAGCAGGCTGTTCTCGAGCAGAATGATGTCGGACGATTCTTTCGCAATATCCACGGCGCTATCCACCGAGATGCCAACATCCGCCGCCTTGAGTGCGGGCGCATCATTGATGCCATCGCCCATGAAGCCGACCACGTGGCCTTTGCGATGCAGTGAGTGGATAATGCGTTCTTTGTGCGCGGGTGAAAGCTTGGCAAAGACCGTCATCTTTTCAACAACAGCGTCCAACTGTTCATCGGTCATGCCTTCGATGACTGTGCCAAGCAACATGTTATCCACCGGCATGCCAACCTGCTTGCAAATGCTAGCGGTGACAATGTCATTGTCGCCGGTCAGGATCTTGACTGCAACATTGTTCGCGTTCAACTGGGCAAGCGCTTCCGATGCCGTATCCTTCGGCGGATCGAGGAATGCCATATAACCAAGCAAGGTCATGTCTGATTCATCGCTGATCGTGTAATGCGGCTCGTCGTTATCGCCGGGGAAAATTCGATATGCAACAGCGATCACACGGAAGCCTTCCGAATTCAACTGTCGAATGCGCTGCTTGCGATTCTCGTCATGTTCGGCGGTAACTTCCAGCACTTCACTGTTGACCTCTACGTGCGTCGAAAGATGCATGATCTCCTCGACCGCGCCCTTGCAGATCAAAATGTGCTGGCCTTTATTGTCTTCCACGATGACCGACATGCGGCGGCGATGAAAATCAAAAGGCAGTTCGTCAATCTTGCGATAAAGCTCATCCACTTGCAAGTCATCATTCAAGTTGACGTGATTCAGAATGGCTTCGTCCATCAAATTCTTCAAGCCGGTCTGGTAATAGCTGTTCATGTAACCGTAATGAAGAACGCGCTCACTCGGATTGCCCTTCACATCCATGTGCTTTTCGAGGACGATCCTGCCCTGTGTGATCGTGCCGGTCTTGTCGGTGCAAAGCACATCCATCGCGCCGAAGTTCTGGATGGCGTTCAGTCGCTTGACGATGACCTTCTTCTTCGACATCGAGATGGCGCCTTTGGAAAGATTGACCGTGACGATCATCGGCAGCATTTCAGGCGTCAAGCCAACCGCCACTGCAAGCGCGAACAAGAAAGCCTCGAGCCAGTCGTGTTTGCTCAAACCATTGAAGATGAAGACCAGCGGCACCATAACGGCCATGAAGCCGATCATCAGCCACGTGAAGCCGTTAACGCCTTTATCGAAGCTGGTCATCTGGCGTTGTCCAACAATGCTGCCGGCCAGCGATCCGAAATAGGTTGTACTTCCCGTTTGGACAACGACCGCCGTGCCGGTCCCGCTTTCGACGTTGGAACCGAGGAAGCACAGGTTCGCCATCTCAAGCGGATTCTGCGCCTCGTCCGTGATTTGAGCCGGTATCTTCTCAACCGGCATTGCCTCGCCTGTCAGCGCGGCCTGGTTAAGGAACAGGTCTTTCGCTGAAAGCAGCCGCACGTCCGCAGGAACCATGTCGCCCGCTGACAAACGCACCACATCGCCGGGGACCAGTTCGCGCAAAGGAATCTCCTTGCGTTGGCCTTCGCGAATCACCGTCGCGGTTGTGCTGACCATCGCCTTGAGCTTCTCGGCAGCGGAGTCCGCGCGGCTTTCCTGAATGAAGCGCAAAACAATCCCAAGTAGCACCATCATGAAGATGATAATCGTGCCGGGAATATCTGCTGTCAAATAAGAGACGATGCCCAACACGGACAGCAGAATCACCAGCGGATTCTTGACGTTGTCCCATAAGCGCATCAGGAACGTCTGATGCTTTTCCTTGGCGACTTCGTTGAATCCATATTGCTCGAGGCGGGCTTCTGCCTCTTCATGAGCGAGTCCGGCCTGTGTCGTATTCAGTTTTTCGAGAATGGCGGGCGTGTCCAGCTTGGCACTTTCCACCAATATTTTCGAGATTTGAATCCCGTTGCCGCGTGCCGGGCCTATCCAGCGCTGCGGTGTGGTAACAATCGTTGCGAAGAATCCCATTCGTGCCTCCAGATATTTTCAACATTCGATTTGCGACTCCCAAGGGATTGGGATAAGCGGGTAAAACGAATCTGAAGGGTTCTTCGTAACGGAACCTGATCCCGCGCCACATGTGCGGCTTGTATCATAGCGTGATCGAAAATATAAATTGCTTGCATTACCGGAGCTTTATGCCCGGTTATCAATTTCTTCTGTGAGCGGACCGATAAACAGCCCAGTGCTTTCATCCAAAAGGTCATGGCAACCTCCAATAAGTTCGGGATGCGAAGGCAAAGAAAAGCCGCCCTCGCTCAGGCGAAAAGGCGGCGCATTCATCGCGTACCGTTGCCTCCCCCATTGCATTCAAAAATCACATGGGGAAAATTACAAGCGCGCATCGAAGGAACGTCGCAGCATTTCGCCAACGCAGGTTGGTACGCTTACTATCTGAGTCCATGCGGTTGCTCCTTCTCACTGCGCTTTGAATTTGGCAACGCCAGCGCAGAGTCAAAAAGAAAAACCTCCTGAGAGATCGCAGGAGGCGGATAAACACATCAAGAAACAACCACCTCCTGGTTTAGCTTTGGCGCTGCATGTCGTAGGGCGTCTTGCGTCCCAGCCATATCGAGCAAAGCCTTAATCCGACTTCACCTGGTATACCCTTTGGCGTCTTTCGACGTTTCAGGACAATGGCTTGTTTACCATGCAGCCTCCTGGCCTAACGAGGCTTCAATTTGCGTTGGCGAGTTTACTCCCGCACGAAATTCATGTCAAGAAAAACGCCTTCACGAAGATGAAAGCTTGATAAGAAAAATCATAATCGCACATGTCATTGCGATGAGCCGCGTTGGTCGAGTGACGAAGCATTCGAGACCACGCGGCGACGTGGCAATCTAAAATAAACGTTAAGCAATTAATTATATGAGAACACGAGATTGCCACGTGGCGCTTTAGCGCCACTGGCAATGACATCTCCCGATGTAAGTTATACTTCCATCGGGAATGGAAACTATAAAAGCAAACGAGCCTTCTTATCGTCAACGCGTGACCGAAGTGGCGCAACTATTCCTTCGATTAGGCATCACGGCCTTTGGCGGCCCCGCCGCGCATGTTGCGATCATGCGCGATGAAGTGGTGAAGCGCCGCAAATGGATCAGCGAGCAGGAATTCCTCGATCTGTTTGGCGCGGCGAATCTCATCCCCGGACCAACGTCAACGGAAACGGCAATCTATCTCGGTTTTCGACGCGTTGGATGGATCGGCTTGGTTTTGGGCGGAGTGTGTTTCATCCTGCCGGCCATGTTGATCGTTCTGGCATTGGCCTGGGCTTACGTCCGATACGGAACAACTTCCATTGCCAGCGGCCTGCTTTATGGGATTCTGCCGGTGGTAATTGCCATCATCACGCAGGCTTTGTGGAACATGGGCAGGAAAGCCGTCAAAGGCTTGTTGACGGGTGTGATTGGCTTGATTGTTCTGGCTCTCTATTTTCTTGATGTGAATATTTTGATTTTGCTTTTTGGCGCAGGTTTGGCGGCTACGCTCATCATAAATTTTTCCAATATCAAGCGTATTCCTAAAACTGGATTTCTTCCTCTGTTGATTGGATTGGGGATTTATGCAAATCCGATTCCCTTCAGTCTCAGCCTGCTGTTTCTGACGTTTTTGAAAATCGGAGCCATTTTATATGGAAGTGGTTATGTATTGGTGGCATTCCTGCATGCCGACCTCGTTCAGAATCTTGGATGGTTGACGGATCATCAATTATTCGACGCTATCGCAGTTGGACAGATCACGCCGGGTCCACTTTTTACAACGGCTACTTTTATCGGCTATTTGTTGGGAGGCGTACCGGGAGCATTGCTCGCCACACTTGGAATCTTTTTGCCATCCTTTGTTTTCGTAGGCATCTCCAGTTTGTTCATCAAACAGATCCGCAACTCGCCGTGGACGAGCGGTTTCTTGGATGGAGTAAATGTCGCTTCGCTGGCGTTGATGCTGGGAGTCACACTTCAACTCGCAACGACGGCCATTGTTGATCCGCTTACGATTGGTATTGCGCTCATTGCTTTTTTGTTGCTCCTGCGTTTCAAACCCAACTCGACCTGGCTGATCGCGGGCAGTGCGCTGATTGGATTTATCCATGCGTTGATTTAATCGTAAGAGACAAAAGTCTTGTCGTTTATAATCCTTCCAAGCCATGAATAACGAATCAAAAGATATCCACGAACGCGTGCGGGAATTGCTCGACGCGCAAGGAGCAGTGTATCGCGTTGCCGAACATGAGCCGGAGGGTCGCACGGAATTCATCGCCAAGATTCGCGGCAACACACCCAGGCAAGCCATCAAATCCATCGTGGTACAAGTCCGCTTTGGAAAGAAAGAGAATCGATATTATCTGGCAAATGTCCCCGGCGATTGCCGCGTGGATTTAAGTGGGATGAAAACCTTGTTCAATTCCAGCAGTGCCGCGTTTGCATCACGCGAAAAAGCGGAGCTATTAACGGAATGCGTTATCGGCGCAATCCCACCTTTTTCGTTTAGCGACCAGCTTATCGTCCTGGCCGACCCGTTGATTTTTGAAAACGAAGAAGTTGTCTTCAACGCGGGACGGCTCGACCGATCCATCTTTATGAAATCCAGTGATTATCTTCGCATTGCGCGACCAAGATTGGAGAAAATCGCGATCCACTTATGAACAGTCTGTTGCTCAAAGTAATCGTCACCCCGGCTCTGATCGGGACGGCGAGTCTCGTTGGTCGCCGCTGGGGACATTCCATCAGTGGTTGGATCATTGCTCTGCCGCTGACTACCGGACCCATCACGTTTTTTCTGGCGATGACTCATGGCGCGTCCTTCGCAGCGACAGCGGCCACCGGTACCGTCGCGGGCGGACTTTCGCAGGCGGCTTTTGCACTCACGTACGCGCGCTTCGCACCGCGTTTGAAATGGCCTTACGCGTTGGCAGCCGCGTGCCTTTCTTTTGCTGCCATTACCGCGATATTGAATCAATTTACATTTTCACTTTTGCCGCTTTATGTGGCTGTGCTTCTCTCTTTTATGACCGCGCTGCGCCTGCTTCCCAAAGGATCAAAATCGGAAGCCGACGAGGAAGGGCTTCCCTCGCGTTGGGACATCCCCATGCGAATGGTCATCGCTACAGTTTTTGTCGTGCTTCTTACAGGCATTGCATCCAATCTTGGCCCGCATCTCACCGGATTGATCGCGCCGTTCCCGATCTTCACTGCAACACTGACGGCGTTTGCTCATCATCAACACGGTCCGACGGCAGCGGTCAGTGTATTGCGCGGTTTGCTGATGGGATTATTTTCCTTCGCCAGCTTTTTCTTTGCAGTTGCGCTTTTAATTGAGAGCGCGGGGATTACCGTCGCGTTTGTGACTGCAATCTTTGTCGTGTTATCTCTTCAAGGCGTTTCGCTTTGGTTGTTACAAAGAAGAGCTAATTGACTTGTGATTTCGAAGCCGGTTTTCTTAAATATAGCTCAATAAAAAATAAGGCGAAGGACAACAGGAAGTTTGTAGCCATTTCGTGTGAGGCGTGATCGTCTTGAAAACCGGAAAGGGCGAAACGCAATCCGCCGTGCGCCGCGAGGAGCACGGCCAGGAAACTTAACACGCCAAAGATTTGTGCGCTCCTCACTTTAGACATCAATGCCATCACCATATTAACCAATGCAAGAATAAGAAGAAGACCTCCGAGGCCCGCATGGAACAAGGCGGCTGGTCCAACTGCATCCAGCGCACTTCGAAGAGCTGGGAATGAAAAACTGAACGGGGAGATTGAAGGAGGATTGGCAATGTTGACCGCCATCCCAAATTCATACTGAATGACCAGCAGGACTAAAATTACAATCACCAATATTCGCAAGGGCTTTAGATTGGTTGCCACGGATAAAATTCTCCTTGCTTTGTTCATAAATTTGCTCCGCGCAAGTGCAGAGCATATAACATTCATTATGTAAAAACGCCATCAACGTCGCATTTCAATTGTAGCACGTTTGTGCTAAGATTAAAGCATCGGAGATGACCATGAAGCTGACTTTATCTGCCCGTTCACCATTCAACTTTCTATCCACGGTCCAATCGCATGGATGGTATCAACTCGCGCCTTTTCAATTCGACGAAACCGCGAAAACTCTTTACTACACGGATCGCCTTGCAAATGGCCGCGTCGTTCAATATCAAATGACCGGCGATTCGAAAGATGTAACGGTTGAAATAAAAGGCAAGCTCAACAAAGCCGAACAAAATGAAGTCGCTGAAAAGGTCACATGGATGCTGGGACTCGATCAGGATTTCTCTTCGTTTTACAAAGCCGCGCGTAAGGAGCCAAAACTCCGTCACGCCGAAAAGTTGGCGCGTGGACGCGTACTCCGCTCGCCGACATTCTTCGAGGATGTTTTGAAGACGATCCTGACAACGAATACGTTGTGGGCTGCGACAAAGCGGATGAATCTTAATCTCATCGCTTCCTTCGGGGATCCTTTATCTGTCGCCCTGAGCGGAAGCCGGAGCAAAACGACGGCTGAAGTCGAAGGGTCTAAAGCGTTTCCCACGCCTGATAGAATCGCCGCGTCCAGCCCCGAAGTCCTGAAAGAAGCGGTGCGCGTCGGATATCGCGCGCCAGCGATTCACGAGCTGGCTGTCCGCGTCGCATCCGGCGAGTTGGACATCGAATCCTATAAAACACCCACGTTGCTGACGCTTGAACTTCGCAAAGAATTATTGAACATCCGCGGCGTCGGTCCGTACGCGGCAGCAAATCTATTGATGATTTTGGGACGATCCGATTTCATCCCGATTGACTCGTGGGCGCTGAAAGTGGTTTCGCATGAATGGTATCGAGGCAAGCCGGTGACGCCGAAACAAGTCGAAAAGAAATTCGAAAAATGGGGCGAGTACAAAGGACTGGCCTACTGGTTTTGGGATTGGAATTTGAAGTACGAAGGAGTCTGAAGTGTACGAGCATCGCAGGCAGCCACTTGCAAGCCGAAAAGTTTTTATACAACGCTTGGCGCGCAACGCGGGAATCGCAGCGGGGATCATTTTGATTTCGCTGGCCATCGGCGTGTTGGGCTATCATTTTCTCGAAGGCCTGACGTGGATCGATTCGCTGCTCAACGCTTCGATGATCCTCGGAGGCATGGGACCCTTGGACACGTTGCATACAGCAGCCGGAAAATTATTCGCATCGTTTTATGCGCTGTATTCGGGATTCATTTTGCTCATTGCAGTCGGTGTACTGGCTGCACCAATCATTCATCGCTTTATGCATTACTTTCACCTTGCTGAGGATAAATGACGCAAGAGAATCCGATTCATTTTCTTGACCAACCCATCGAAGTTTCATTCGATGTACCTCCTGTTCGCGAAAAGACTCCCGATTGCCCGAACGGATTTATCTGGGAGGGCAAAATCTATCGCGTGGTCGAACTGCTTTCCTCATGGAGCGACTTTGCACGCCGTGGCAAGATGGCGCGCAACATGCGTCCGGCTCACGCGGAAGTTGCATCCACGCGCGGCTCATTGAACGTGGGGAGATTCTTTTTCCGCGTCCGTGTGGACACGAGCCAGATATTCGATTTATATTATGACCGCGCCATGAAGGATTTGGATCATCGCAAAGGTCAATGGTTTGTGTATAGGGAATTATCAATTTAGGGGCAGGTTTGAAACCTGTCCCTACTCAGATTTAAACCTCTTCCAAAATTTCTTTTTTCTTTTGGTCATATTCTTGCTGCGTAATTAAGCCAGACGATAACATATCTTTCAATTTTAGAAACCTTGCCTTTGGGTCATCGTCATCTTCTTCATCTGTTGGGTGGTATTGTGATTTACCTTTCATTTGATGGGCAGATGTGTCAACAATTGTCTCCGGCAGGGACGCCACCCACTGTGAATTCATGCGGGCAATTGCGACTTGCATCTCGACTCCCGGCTTGAGCTTATTGCGATAAACATCAGGCTTTGCATTGAACCGATCCATTGCAGCATAAGGCATGCCGTTGTTTGGATGGACTTCAAGTTTCACCCTGACTGGCTGAAACAGCAAGGATTGGGAATTGCGCCCACCCGCGTCCCAACCCCAGCCGGCTTTCTTCACCTCCAAAACAACCGCTTTGGCCGGCACACCATTTGATCTTATGAACCAATGAAAGATTGGGGTAAATCCATATACCCAAAACATGACAAAACCAAATACGCCAAAAAACACAAAACAAAAAGTCAAGGTGAAACCTACGGTGATAAGTTGACCGGTGTCCATTGTGCCTCTGCGATTATCTGAATTTACCTATATGAACTTCCGCTAAAAAATTCGTTCTTATAGAATGGAGCATTCTATCTTCTCCCCATCGAAAGAAACAATAGTCCAAAGGTCTTGGTTGATCGGCTGGCTATCTTCTATTCTTTTGTTATCAACCGTACTGACTCTCGTAAAAAAAAATAATCCTACGCCCAATTGATCAACACAACCAGCCGGTTACGGAATCCGATCAGTGGGATGTTTGCATCATCTCCAGAATTGAAAAAGTGTATACCCGATTGAAGCCAAGTCAAGTGGAATACCAATCGATGCTGCAACAAGACTTATAAAGTTCCAGAATGAGTTCCCAATAATGGGCACATACCATAATAGAAGAAAAACGATCCACACCAACATGCCGCGCGTCTCCGCCATCCGCGCTTGAAGATCGCTATCGAGAAAAGGTTCGATCACACCGTAACCGTCGAAAGGCGGAAGCGGAATCAGATTCAGAATGACAGCGGAGATTTGCAGAAAGGCAAGAAAAGCCAAACCGGGCCAGACTCCGTGATTGGTCAAAGGAGCGAAGCGCAAAATGATCGCGAGAACGATTGCGAGAATCAAATTGGATGTCGGTCCCGCCAATGAAACCGCGCTCCTCCAACCGCGGCTTCTCAATCGCCACGTTTCAATGTAGACCGCGCCTCCGGGCAATCCGATCCCGCCAAGCACAAGAAATAACAATGGCAGGAGCAATGAATAAACCGGATGAGTGTATTTGAGCGGGTTGAAAGTGAGATAACCTTTTTCTTTTACGGTGGTATCGCCGCCGAAATACGCAACGAGCGCATGCGAGAATTCATGCAGGCACAAGGAAAAAACCCAGCCAATTAAAACAACGGTGAAAGTAAGGATGTTCATTCTTCATATCCCTTTGGATGTGCTCGATGCCATTCCCATGCGCTCGAAATAATGTCTTGAAGATTTCCGTGTTGCGGAGTCCATCCAAGCTCGCGGCGGATTTTATCAGACGATGCAATCAGACGCGCCGGATCGCCAGGTCTGCGCGGGGACTCGATGGCGGGGATGGCGTGACCTGTGACTTTACGCGCCGCCTCGATCACTTCGCGGACCGAGTAACCGCTTCCGCTCCCGATGTTGTAGATGAGTCTGTCGCTTTTTTCCAGCGCGTCGAGAGCCAGCAAATGTGCGGATACTAAATCTGCGATGTGGATGTAATCGCGGATGCACGTGCCATCCGGCGTTGGATAGTCTGTGCCGTTGATATTGATGGACTCAAGTTTACCCAACGGCACGCTTAACACACGCGGGATGAGATGTGATTCGGGCTGGTGCGCTTCGCCCCGTCCGGGCAAAGCACCGCAGGCATTGAAATAACGCAGCGCGGCGAAATGCAATCCGTGAATTTGACGATACCAATCCAACGTTTGCTCGATCATCAACTTTGTGTGTCCGTAAACATTCGTCGGACCAAGCAGAGATTCTTCTGTCAATGGCTCTTCGCTCGATTGATACACCGCCGCGGTTGATGAAAGCACAAAGTGCTTTATATTGGCGTCCACAGCCATTTCCATAAGCGATAACGAATTGACGAAGTTGTTGTTGTAAAATCGTCCCGGCTCCTTCATCGACTCGCCTGCTTCGATGAATGCCGCGAAGTGCATGATTGCGTCAAACTTTCCGGTCAACAATGTTTTCGAAAGCGCGTGGTGATCTTCGAGCGCGGCTTCAATGAAGGTTGCACCTTTCGGCACTGCGGCACGATGACCCGTGACCAATGAATCGTAAACTGTAACTGAATGTCCCGCCTTGAGCAAGGCTTCTGCAGTTGCAGAACCAATGTAGCCCGCTCCACCTGTAACAAAAATATTCATGGAATTCTCCATTTACAAGACATCATTGCGAGCCGTTTTTCCCTGCACTTGAACGCAGGGCAAGTGTGGCGAAGCAGTCCCCGATTCAAAGAGGAGATCGCCACGTTCGCTTACTCGCGATGACATCATAGTTTAGGTTGTTGCTTATGCCAATCAGTGACTTGTTGATAAGCGTGCGTAACTTGCAACAACAAATCTTCACGGAAGTACGGGCCAATTAATTGCAATCCGATTGGCAGGTGATTTTTGTCGAAGCCGCAATTGAAGGAGATTCCCGGCACACCAGCTAAATTCGCGGGTAACGTAAATACATCTTCCAAATACATCGCCAGCGGATCATTCACATGCTCGCCGATTTTGAACGCGGTCTCTGGTGCAGTTGGAGCCGCGATTAAATCCACGTCGCGGAACGCCGCTTCAAAATCCTGTTTGATCAGTGTACGAACTTTCTGCGCCTGGCCATAGTATGCATCATAATATCCTGCCGAGAGCGCGTACGTTCCAATCATCACGCGCCGGGTCACTTCGGGCCCAAATTTTTGTCCGCGCGTCTTGAAGAACACGTCCCACAAATTATCCGCGTCGACGCGCGGGCCATAGCGGACGCCGTCATAGCGCGCGAGATTTGCAGACGCCTCAGCAGGCGCGATGATGTAATAAACCGGAAGCGCGTATTCTGTGTGCGGCAGACTAATCTCGCGAATCTCCGCACCGAGTTCTTTTAATTGTCCGATAGCAGCCCGCGTCTTTTCTTCGACTTCAGGCTGGATGCCCTTAATAAAATATTCTTTCGGCACGCCGATCTTTAATCCGCGTAAGGGTGGCTGGCCAGTCGCCTCTACAAGATCAATCGCGGGAACAGGAATATCTGCTGAGGTCGCATCAAGTGGATCTCGCCCAGCCATCACAGAAAAAATCTGGGCGACATCTTTGGCGGTTCGACCAAACGCGCCGACTGTATCGAGCGAGGAACCGAATGCCACCAGTCCATAACGCGAGACGCAGCCATAGGTTGTTTTGAGTCCGGTGACACCGCACAACGACGCGGGCTGACGGACGCTTCCGCCTGTGTCCGTGCCGAGCGCGGCGGGGACACAACGCGCCGCCACCGATGCCGCGCTTCCACCCGATGAACCGCCAGGGACGCGCGTCAAATCCCACGGGTTGTGAGTATAGCCATATGCTGAATGCTCCGTGGACGATCCCATCGCGAATTCATCGTTATTCGTTTTACCAATAACGACTGCGCCAGCGTCCTGCAATCGCTTTACAGATGTTGCCGTGAACTGTGCAATAAAACCTTCGAGAATTTTCGAGCCACAAGTCAATGGCAAATCTTTGACGCTCAATACATCTTTGATCGCCACAGGAATGCCAAGCAGGGGCGACTGGCCCGTCACCCCTACGGATTTACGTTTCTTATCAGCTTCATTTGCATCTGCAAGTGCTTCCTCACTGGCAAGATACAGAAACGCATGCAGTGCCGGTTCGACTTGCGATAGACGATCCAACGCTGCTTGGACGAGTTCGCGGCTGGAGAATTTGCCGCTTCGCAATCCGGCTTGCATTTCGATGAGGGTGAGGTTTGTTAGGTCAGTCATAATTTAGACCACACGACAAACTGCGGACTGCGGTCGTGGTTCGTTGTCTACGGTCAATCATTCAAACACCGGCGGGATTTTGAATTGATCATCTTCCGCTTTGGCCGCGTTCTTAAGCAGTGAGTCCTTTTTCAGACTCGGGCCTGATTGGTCTTCGCGCAGAATCATTTGCGTTAATCCGCCACCTGCAGTTGGTGGAACATCTTTCGTATCCAGTTCGCGAAGTTTTGCCATGTAATCCAAAATCGCCGAGAGCTGTTCGCGGTAGAGTTCTTTCTGCTCCTCGGTCAATTCGAGACGCGCCAGTTTGGCAATATGTTCGACTTCTCTTAGAGTAAGAGCCATAACAAAATTATATCAGTTGAAAGGTCGCAGGTTTAAGGTTGAAGCGTTGGTTGAGGAATTGGACTTTCAGTAATCCAGCCTTCGGCATACCATTGCAGATATTCAGCAACATGTTCACGCCAGTAATTTTCGCTGTGGTCGCCGGTATACAGATGCCATTCGTGCGGAACCTGATAATAACTCAAC
>JAJYOO010000337.1 GCA_021796155.1 Chloroflexota bacterium | reverse complement strand
TCACATTTAAGAATCCGAGCGAGGCCCCGGTAGCAAAGACCAATTGACGCATGGCGTCGAGTCCAAGCGTCAACGGGATGATCGAAGCGATGGCCGCGACCCAAAAGTTGAACGACTTGATCGGAAAGTAAAATCCCGAAACAAGATAAACCGGTTCCTGCGCCAGTTGAGCAAAGTGATCGGCTTCGCGGCTCAGAAGCAAAAACAACGAAGCGCTCATCATTCCCATGCCGTACAACGCTGTCATCGCAACGATAAATACCGCAATCAACTGCCAGAAGCTCACGATTGTGTACTGGACATGAAAAAGCAGGCTGCCAATCAGAATGATTGCCAGCGCGCGCAGAAAGGTTGCCATCATCCCGCCAATGGCCATGCCGAGCAGGACTGCCATCATTGAGTTCGGAGCCATGATATACAAAGCTAAATTGCCTTGCTCCTTTTCCCAATAAAGCTGGCTCGACATGCTCCACATGATGTTCATCCAGAACGCGGTCATCGCGCCGCCGATGACAACAAAGCCGACATATTCCTCCGGCGCCTGGATAGCACGATAAACAAACACGTATGCCGAGACAGCCAGCATCGGCAGGAAGATATCGAAGAAGATCCATGATTTCTCGCGCTGCTGTCCGATGATACGCGGATAGGCGCGGGCAATTACGGTTTTAAAGAATAATTTCCAACCCGTGGCTTTCTCATGAGGCATAACAGCCAGCGGATTATCCATTTGATTCATCCGGTTCTGACTCCTCGACTTCATCAATGCTTCGGCCAACGAGTTCAACGAAGACATCTTCGAGCGTCGGCGCGTGCTTGTCGAATTTGACGACTTTCACATTTGCACTCGTTAGCTGATTGATGACTCCAGAAAGCGCGGCCTCTTCCTGGAGTTTGAATTCCAACACAGAAAATTCTCCGTCCTCGCGGCGCGTCACTTTGCGGACACCCGGCAGATTCTCCAATGCTGACGTTGCAAGTCCATTCATGGATGCGACCGTAATTTCGAACAACGCATCGCGTTGTATGCGCTGCTTGAGCGCGGACGGCGTATCGCAAGCCAACACTTTTCCTTTGTTGATGATCGCCACGCGGTCGCATAATTCGTCGGCTTCGACCATGTAATGCGTTGTCAATAAAAGCGTGCGGGATTTATCCTGTTCCAGCCAATCGCGGATCAATCTGCGGACATCGCGCGACGCGCCGACATCCAGACCAAGCGTCGGCTCATCGAGAAATAACACATTTGGATCGGTCATGAAGCCGCGCACTATATTCATCTTCTGTCGCAGGCCGGTCGAAAGATCAGACGATTTTGTATATGCGCGATCTTCCAATCCAACCAGTTTAAGAAGCGCATCAATGCGTTCATAAGATTCTTTGGATGGCATCCCATAAAACTGTGAGAACATCCATAAATTCTCGCGGACCGTCAGCAAACCATACCCGGAAGATTCGCCGCCGGAGACCATGTTGATGCGCGGACGCACTTTGCCCGGCTCCTTCGCCACGTCAAAGCCTGCGACGCGCGCCCAGCCCGAAGTCGGTGCGAGAAGCGTGGTCATGATCTTTATCAGCGTGGTTTTACCCGCGCCGTTCGGTCCGAGTAATCCAAACAGTTCGCCGTGTCGCACTTCCAAATTCACATCCTGCAAGGCAACCAATTCTTTGCGGATTTTCTTTTCATTTTTACTGCCGCGTATCTTGTAGATGCGGCCAACTCCACGAACTTCCACGGCAAGATTTGTTGAAATATTTTGTCCCAAAGCCATTTATTCTCCTTGAAGGCGAGCGGTTAAAACAGTTACAACTTCGTTAGATGTTGGACAATCGTAGGGAAAGCGTAGGTTTTGCGTCAAGTAGGATTTGAATGCGGGTGATAGGATTGGCTTCGTAAGGTGATTTCTCTTCTCCTCCTTTCAAATGAGAGCCGCGGTCGGCGTCCGCGGCTCTCACACTTTAAAGAGAAGTGGTTGCGCTGCCCAGAAAATATGTTCTATTATAACATGGGCGCTTAAAGCACCGCAGCAGTATAATCGAATCATACAGATACTGTCGAAATTCCAGCAAAGCGCGCTGGCATCGAAAGGACACAACTATGGCTGCTCAATTCACCATCATCGGACTGGGACAGATCGGCGCTTCCATTGGCATGGCGCTGAAAAATAGAAAAGATTCGATTCGCCGCGTGGGCTACGATAAGAATGCCGCGGTGGCGAAAGCCGCGCAAAGTCTCGATGTTGTGGATGAAATCAAAAATCTGAAAGATGCGGTCAAGGATGCGAACATTGTTTTGCTTGCCTTACCGCTTTCTGAAATCCGCGAAACGCTGGAACAAATTGGTCCCCGCCTTCAAGCTAATACAATTGTCTTTGACACCGCTCCGGTCAAGAGCATTGTTTTGGAATGGGCGAAGGAATTGATTCCCGAGGGCCGCTTCTATCTTGGACTTGTGCCGGCTCTCCATCCCGAAACCTTTGCCTCCACTGAAGGCGGACTCAAGACAGCCCAGCCCGATTTGTTCAAACGTACGGTCATGGTTGTGGATGCCCCTCCCGGCACGCCGCGTGAGGTTGAAGAACTGGCTTTTGATCTTGCCCAAATGCTGGGCGCCAAACCCATGCTGGCCGATATGGCTGAATCAGATGGCTTGATGACTTCCGTGCATTTGCTTCCGCAACTGGCAGCCGCAGCCTTGCTCAATGCCACAATCGGACAGGCAGGCTGGGCCGAAGCGCGGAAACTCGCGGGCCGTCCGTTCGCGGGCGTCACAGGCGGACTGGCCTATTATGATGATCCCGCTTCACTAAAAACCGCCGCGTTCGGAAATCGTACCGGCGTCGTTTATGCGTTGGATGTTTTGCAGGCGGCCATAAAGGGTTTGCGTGATGACATCGAGAATGGCGATGAAAAAAGTGTGGCTGAACGTTTATCACAGGCCTTCGATGGACGCGAGCACTGGCTGGATGAACGATCCGGTGCGGAATGGCTGAATGAAGGCGGAGAAAAGATTGATGTTCCAAACTTTGGGGAGCGCGTCAATCAGATGTTCTTCGGCAGTACTGTTATGGACCGCATGAAGAAGAAAAAATAATAATGCCGTGTTTTTGTTATATCGTCGAATGCTCGGACGGAACGCTTTATACCGGCTGGACGACCGACCCGGAGCGCCGCGTCAAAACACATAATTCCGGACGCGGTGCGCGTTACACGCGTATGCGCCGTCCCGTACGATTGGTTTATCTTGAGCCTCAGCCGGACAAGGTCAGCGCAATGAAACGAGAACGCGCCATCAAAACGATGACGCGTCAGCAAAAACAAGAATTGATCGGGTTGTAGGGGCGACTGGCCAGTCGCCGCCACAGAATTTAATCGGTAAACAATGGCAGATGTCCGAGCGAAACAATTTCTTCCCACTTTGACCGTTCGCCTTCAGTCAAGATAGCAGCTTCCTTAATAACATTTGCTCCCGCTTTCTCAAGCACCATTCTCATGCCTTGCAGCGTTGAGCCCGTGCTGATCACATCATCCACGATCACGACTTTCTTGCCCTTCATTATCTCGCGGTCCTTTTCATCCATAATCAAAACTTGTGGCTGGCCGGTCGTAATGGAAAGCGTCTCGGCTTTGAGCGCGTCGCCCATGTATGGCTTGTAGGTCTTACGCAAAATAATATAAGGTTTATATAAAGTTTCCA
>JAJYOO010000336.1 GCA_021796155.1 Chloroflexota bacterium | reverse complement strand
CATTGGCGCATTCACTTGGTCGCCTAATAGAAATTATCTTATTTTTGTAGCGGCAATTAATGGTTGGGAAAATGACAAAGCAGGTTTTTCTCTGTTTCGATTAGACTTAAAGACCACGCAACTCCACACACTGGTTTTGAATGATTCTCGAAAACTTGTACCCTGGATATTTGATCATCCATCACAACCAACATGGATTGACTCGAACACTCTTAGCCTCGGATCAATAGCGGAAACTGGTTTTACAAATGATTGGTCAATCAATATCATCACTGGTCAAGTCATTCCCCTCTCCATGCCAACACCAGCTCCATAGAAGTCGACTCAACATGCTCCACAAAAATAAATTGTCATTTATTTGGCGTATCGTTTAATACATCCCCACCGAAGAATCAATCTTTCTCGCGTACTCATCAATCCCGCCGCGCACGCTGAACACGTTTGTCCAGCCTTGCTTGGAAAGCCAACCGGTCACCTGTGCGCTTCGGACACCCTGATGACACATGATGATGATTTCCGCGTCTTTTGATTTTGCGGACTCCGGCAACACGTCTGTGCCCTCGCTTGCCAATCGGCTCATTGGCCTGACTTCGAGGCGGGCGTCCGTTATTTTGGCGTGGTCCAATTCCCAATCCTCGCGCACATCCAGTAAAACAAATTGATCTTGTGATTTGAGTTTTTTCGCTAATTCTTCAACAGTAATTTCGGGAATCATAATTTTTATTCGTCGGGGCGATCCTATGTGATCGCCCAGGGCAGACACGCAGGTCTGCCCCGACGATTCATTTTAACGCTGGCACGTACAACCTTTCCACATATTCCTTGACCATGCGCCGCGTGCCAAACTGCGGAATGACCGTTTTCATCGAATCTTTTACGCGGGCAATCCAATCATGCGGAACTTCCTTCACATCGCGGTCATAATACATCGGGATAATTTCGTTCTCCAGCGTGTCGTACAAACTTTCAGCGTCGTCTTCATCCTGGACTTCCGGCGAGTTGATATCTTTGTCTTCGCCAATTGCCCAGCCATTCTGGCCGTTGAAGGCTTCGCGCCACCAGCCGTCCAACACGGAAAAATTCAACGCGCCGTTCAACGCAGCCTTCATGCCGGATGTGCCGCTGGCTTCCATCGGACGGCGCGGCGTGTTCATCCAAACGTCCACGCCCTGGACAAGATAACGCGCCAGATTCATATCGTAATCTTCGAGGAAGACAATGCGTCCGCTTGTTTCGGCGCGCTTCACCTGACGATACACTTGCTGGATCAATTGCTTGCCCGCTTCATCCGCAGGATGCGCTTTGCCCGCAAAAATAATTTGCACCGGCATATTCGGACGATTGATGATATTCAACAATCTTTCCACATCAGATAAAACCAGGCCGGCGCGTTTATACGTGGCAAACCGGCGGGCAAAGCCAATCGTCAACGCATACGGATTGATCATCACGCCAGATGAAACCACCTGGACCGGATGATAGCCGCCAGCCTTCCAACGATCACGGACGCGTTCGCGCATGTAAAAAGCCAGTTTGCGTTTGAGATGCAAACGCACTTCCCACAAGGCCGAGCCGGGAATTTTATCAAGCTTCGACAATAAATCAAAATCGTCGAGGCGCTCCATCCAGTCTTCGCCAAGATGCAGGCCAATCAAGATTCGCAGACGGCGCGCCATCCAGTTCGCGGTGTGGACGCCGTTGGTCACATACGTGATCGGCACATCGTCTTCGGAGCGGTCGGGCCACAGAAAATGCCACATGCGGCGCGCCACGCGTCCGTGCAATTCGGATACAGCGTTACGTCCGTGCGCGTTGCGTAAAGCCAGAATGCCCATGCTGAATGTTTCGCCGGACGGCATGTGATGCCGCGCAATATCAAAGAATTTTTCGCGAGAGACTTTCAATTCAGGCCATAACGCGGAGAGATATTTATCAATCAACCAAAGCGGGAATTCGTCGTTGCCCGCGGGAACCGGCGTATGCGTAGTAAAGATATTTTGTCCGCGCGTCTTTTCGAGGGCCTGGTCGAAAGTGTAACCCGAAGCCACAAGTTCACGCGCCCGCTCCAAAGTCAGGAAAGCCGCGTGGCCCTCGTTCATGTGCCAGACCGAAGGATTGTATCCAAGCGCGCGCAACATGCGGACGCCGCCGACGCCAAGCAAAACTTCCTGCATGACGCGGTGATCGAGATCGGACCAATACAAACGCGCCGTCAGGCTTTTGTCGAAATCCGAATTCGAGTCAACATTTGAATCGAGCAAATAAAGCGGCACGCGTCCAACACGGATTTCCCAAAGCGAGAGCGAAACATTTCGATCAGGAAATTCCACATCCGCGGTCATGCGATTGCCATCGTCCGCAAAAACCGGCAGCGCGGGCAGGTCAGCAAAATCAAGTTCGTTGTTGAGCGCGTCCTGCCAGCCATCTTCGCTGATGCGCTGCGTGAAGAAGCCTTGGGCATACATAAATCCAACGCCGACCAGCGGCAAGCCGAGATCGGAGGCTTCCTTCAAATGATCGCCCGCCAGCACGCCGAGACCGCCTGAATAAATCGGCAGCGTTTCGTGCAGCCCAAACTCCATCGAGAAGTACGCGATGGGGCGATTGGTCAATTCGGGATGGTTGATGGACGCCCACGTTTCAGTTTCTGACATGTAAGCATCGAAGCCTTCAAAGACGCGGTCATACAGCGCGAGATAATCTTTATCGTCCGCAGCCTGGTTGAGGCGCGGTCGTCCCACCTCGCGCAAAAGCCGGATCGGATTATGGCCGAGGCGTTCCCACAAGTCATAATCGAGTCGGCCAAAGACGCGCGCCGCCTCGGGCTGCCACGTCCACCAAAGATTGTAGGCAAGTTCGCCAAGGCGGTTGATGCGCTTCGGCAAATCGAAATAATTGGGTAATTTAGAACGAAAATTATTCATGGCGGCGGAATCATACCATAATAGGCTGACGTCATTGCGAGACCCGCTACGCGGGTCGTGGCAATCTCAACTGACTTTCGATGAGTATTTGATTCAAACTTGAGATTGCCACGTCGCGCTTTCAGCGCTCCTCGCAATGACATTCAACTTTAGATTACAATGAAAACATGCGAACCGTTCAACTCTTCATTACCTGCCTCATTGATAGTTTCTTTCCCGAAGTTGGTGAAGCGATGGTGGATGTTTTGAATCGCGCGGGCGTGGACGTGGACTTTCCGCGCGACCAGACTTGCTGCGGACAACCGACGTTCAACGCGGGACTTCGAGCGGAGGCGCGTCAAATTGCCGAGCAAACCATCCGTGTTTTTGACTCCGTTAAAGGTGACGTGGTGATTCCATCCGGTTCATGCGCGCACATGATTCGACATAATTATGAAGAATTATTCGCAGACGATCCGATTTGGCTTCCGCGCGCAAAAGCGTTGTCAGCGCGGACTTATGAATTTACGGAATATCTCGTAGACGTTTTAGGCATCACCGATTTTGGCGCGCACTGGGACGGCCCGTTAACGTATCATCCGACTTGTCACCTGCATCGCGGCCTCGGCATTGACCGTCAGCCGCGCGAATTGCTGGCAAATGTCCACGGCGCAGAAATCCGCGACCTGCCCGAAGCGCAGGATTGCTGCGGCTTCGGCGGAATATTTTCGGTTGAGCATCCCGAACTCTCAGCCGAAATGTTGAAGCGCAAAATCAAAAATCTTGAAACGACTCAATCTCCC
>JAJYOO010000335.1 GCA_021796155.1 Chloroflexota bacterium | reverse complement strand
AGATCAAGTAAATCTTCAGACCATAGACCGTGGACAGTGGAGGGGGCTGCACGGTCTGCGGTCAACCGTCCACCGTCCAATATCGCTTCAGCCAATTTATATGCGACTCCGACGCCTGCCAGGTCTGCGAGTGGATGATCTTTCGGCAATAGTTTTGGATTGATGATTACTTTTGCATTTGGAAGCGTTTCGCCTAAATCATGATGATCTGTGACGATTACATCCACGCCGCGCGAGTTGGCATAATCAATGGCTTCGTGCGCAGTGATGCCTGTATCGCAAGTGATGATTAACTTTGCGTTGTTATCAATGATCGGCTTGAGACTTTCAATGTGAACGCCGTGACTCTCTTTGCCACGAATCGGAATGTAAAAGCTGACATTCGCGCCGACGGCTTGAAGTGTTTGAACCAAAAGGGTGGTGGAGGTCTGACCGTCCACATCGAAGTCTCCCCAAATGCAGATTGGTTGCCTGCTGCGCGTAGCCAGAGTAATATATTCAATGGCTTTTTCAATTCCAGGAAATGGCGTGGATGGAAGTAAATCGGGATGAAGAAACGCGCGTGCTGAATCGATGTCGCGAATGCCGCGTCGGACGAGAGTCTGCGCTATAAGCGGATGCAGGTTGAGAGTCGAGAATGATGCAGGAATTTCTATCGGATGAGGATCGAGCCAACGAGTCATATTATGGTTTCAGTGCGCGCGTCGCAATGTAGGTCGGCATGTAGTCGCCAATAATATAACGATGACGATCTTCGTACAGACCGATGATGTGAAACCCTGCGTCCATCTGGCCGCCGAGCTGGTCGTCAAGCGAGTGGCTGTGTTCAAGCGGCCAATTCTTCTCTACCAACTTTTGCATGATCTCCGGATGTTCAGAATCGGCATAAGGAAGTTTATGCGTCGCTTCCAGAATCCCTTGATCGGCCTTGTCAATGTCGAAGATATAGAAAATGGGATTCATGAATCCCGCCAGCATCGTCCCGGCGTGACGAAGTACGCGGAAGGCTCCTTTCCATATGGGACGGACTTCCGGTACGAACAAATTCGAGACAGGATGAAAAATGAAGTCAAAAGATTCGTCATCGAACATGGAAAGGTCACGCATGTCGCCTTCGATGAGTTTGATCTGCAATCCTTCGCGTTCTGCAACTTCGCGGTCGCGATCGAGTTGCCGCGGCGAGTTGTCCAGTACGGTCACGTTCGCGCCTGCAGCTGCAAAGATTGGCGCTTGTTGTCCGCCGCCGCTGGCCAACGCCAGCAAATCAAGTCCTTGCATTGGAGGAAACCATTCGCGCGGCACGGACTTTTGTTCAGTCAGCAACACGGACCATTCACCGCGCCGCGCCGATTCGATGATTTCATGATCAACCGGAAGCGTCCATGGATTGCCGCCATCTACTTGCGCGTTCCAAGCCTGACGGTTGTAGGCTCGGATATCCATTAACTTTCCTTTGCTTCAATCAAAGCTCGTCTGCGTTTGCGATAAATCACGATGGGATGATCGCCTGAAATCAGAATCTCGCCAATATCTAGATCGGAGCGAGTAGGACGCTGTGTAATCACTACGCGGCGATCCTGTCGTTCGATCACGAGATTGGCTAGGCTCCCAATCCAGCCTGTCAATTGTCGGAGAACAGGTATGCGCATGGTGTGATAATAACGGATGTACATCATCGTATTTTCATTATCAATGGGAACAAACGCAATCACGACGCGGATCGTATCTGCGATCCAGTTCTGCCATAGGTTGGGGAAATGGAATTGCAATGATGGGTGGCGATTTGGCTCAGGCATTTCAGAAGGCCTCTTCGGCTTTTGACCGTTATCTGTTTCATTTTCGACCCACAGATTGAGCAAGTGATCTCTGTTGCCTTTACTTTCTTCTTTGGCCACCGGACCATTGACCAGCGTGCGGTTGCCGCGCCCGATGGTGTTGTAATGAACGAAGGGCAGGTGTACAACGTCCAGTTGATTTTCGATGGCGCGCGAGTAATGACATTTCCAATGGTCTTGGATGGTCGCGTAAACCATTTCCTCGCTGATCGATTCAAACCATGGCAGAGGCGGATATTCCTTTTGTGGCTCACCCCACCAGATGTAAACGAATCCGTGTGCCTCGCGCGTCGGATAAGTTTTGACATGCAGGGCTTTGGGCGGTTCGGCATTGCGACCATTGGCCGGAACCAGCCTGCAGTCCCCGCTGGTATCGTATTCAAATCCATGGAATGGACATTGGATACATTCACCGACTACTTTGCCCGCGCTGAGTGCGACGCCTCGGTGCGGGCATAAATCGCTCATCACGGATAGTTGACCTTTTTCGTTTCGCCATGCGACGATCTTCTCGCCCATGCGCATGAAGCCAACCGGTTTACCAGCTTTGACTTGATTTGATTCCAGAATGATGTACCATTGATCGGGAATCATATCTGTTTTTTCCTCTTGGTTTCCTAAAGCGGCTCAAATCTTGCCGTGAAATGCCGTAATAATTCCGGCGCGTACGTGAATTTATAGCCGCGGATTTTGCTTGCGCGGGATTTGATATTCGCAAGCGAGTCGGCTACATAATCCATGTGACTGCGAGTGTACGTGCGCCGCGGAATAGCGAGGCGCAGTAATTCAAGTTTCGGATAAATTATTTTGCCTGAATCGGGATCGGGATACGCAAACATGACCGAACCGATTTCCACGCCGCGGATCGCGCCTTCGCGATAAAGTTCAACGGCGAGTGCCTGACCGGGGAATTCGCTTTGTGGAATGTGCGGAAGCACCGCGTGTGCGTCAAGATAAACCGCGTGCCCGCCTGCGGGTTGAATGGTTGGAATGCCAGCATCATTTAATCGGCCTGAGAGATACGCGGTTTGCGCGAGCCGATACGAAAGATACGCTTCGTCGAGACCTTCATACAAACCGACTGCCATCGCATCGAGGTCGCGTCCGGCGAGGCCGCCATACGTGGGGAAGCCTTCACGCAGAATCAATTCGTTCTTCACATTTTGGAAGAGCGACTCATCGTTCGTGCAAAGCAATCCGCCAATATTGACAATGGCATCTTTCTTCGCGGACATCGTCATGCCGTCGGCGAGAGAAAACATTTCGTGCGCGATCTCTTTAACGGACTTCGACTCGTAACCGCGTTCACGCTCCTTGATGAAGAAGCAGTTTTCAGCGTAGCGCGCTGCATCAATGAAGAATGGGATTTTGTACGAGTGGTAAATATCCGCGATGGCTTTGATGTTTTCCATCGAGACAGGTTGTCCGCCGCCTGCGTTATTCGTAACCGTCACCATGCCAAACGGTATTTTGTCCGCTCCGGTTTTTTCGATGAAGGCTTTGAGCTTGGCAGTCGGTTTATATGAATGGATGCGGATTGGCAGGATCGAACGCTTCATCAATAACAAGATTTGTCGGGCGACCGCCACGGGCGCGGATGTTGGCGTCAGTCGTGTCGAAGTGCATGTTGCTTGGAACGTATTGTCCGGGCTTGACCAAACACGCCGACAAAATGTTTTCGGCAGCGCGCCCCTGATGTGTGGGGACAAAATATTTGAATCCGAAAATATCTTCGATTGCGGCTTTGAGACGATAATACGAACGCGCGCCTGCGTACGATTCGTCGCCGCGCATGATCGCTGCCCATTGATCCTGGCTCATCGCGCCCGTGCCCGAGTCGGTGAGCAGGTCAATGAAGATGTATTCGGCTTTGACGGCGAACAAGTTGTAGCCAGCTTCC
>JAJYOO010000334.1 GCA_021796155.1 Chloroflexota bacterium | reverse complement strand
TAAAGCCACGAGAATGACGACCCAACGAACCAGCGAGTGGAGCATGAGAAGAATTTCCATAAATTGCTCTCCTTATTTTTCTATATGAAACAGTCACTTTAAAAGTGAAAGTGACTGTCACGTGAAATGGTAGCACAATTTTATTTCTCGTGTAGAATCACAGCAAATGTCATTGCGAGGAGGGCGCAGCCCGACGTGGCAATCTCCAATAAAACGAGAGATTGCTTCGGCCTTCAGCCTCGCAATGACGGGAGGATGTTATGCCATACGAAATGATCCTGACTGAAACACGCGGACGGGTTGGATTGATCACACTCAACCGTCCGCAGGCGTTGAACGCGCTCAACAATCAATTGGTGCGCGAGTTGATGGATGCGCTCGAAACCTACGACAATGACGACAACATCGGCGCAATGGTGCTTACCGGCAGCGAGAAGGCCTTCGCGGCGGGCGCGGACATCAAAGAGATGGCCGATAAATCCATTCAGCAAATGATGGACGGCGATTCCATCGCGGTCTTCAGCCGCATTCTGATCATCCGCAAGCCGGTCATCGCGGCGGTATCGGGATACGCGCTGGGCGGCGGATGCGAAGTCGCCATGTCGTGCGACATGATCGTCGCGTCCGAGTCTGCAAAGTTTGGACAGCCGGAGATCACCATCGGCGTCATCCCCGGCGCGGGCGGCACGCAGCGTCTGACGCGGGCGGTGGGCAAGGCGCTTGCCATGGAAATGATCCTGAACAATCGTACGCTGTCAGCGCAGGAAGCGCTTCAATTTGGCCTCGTCAATCGAGTCGTCCCGCTTGAACGTTACCTGGATGAAGCTTTGAAGTTGGCAGACGAGATCGCTTCGCGTGCGCCGCTTGCGATCCGCGCCGCCAAGAAGATGATCAATCAGGCTTATGAGCGCACGCTGACGGATGCCATCCATGCCGAGCGGCAGGAATTTTACAACCTGTTCGCGACCGCAGATCAAAAGGAAGGAATGAAGGCGTTTATTGAAAAACGAAGACCAGTGTGGAGGGGGAGGTGATCAGCTTTCAGTTGGCTTTGCTCTGTCGGCGGGATGATTGCGAGAGATGGAATGTGCTGAGAAATACGTAGCCCATTACACTGAAGTTTCTGGAAACACGTAATATAATATCGGACACGATGATGACATTCGATACTTCGTTTGAGCAAGAGATGAAGAATTACTTTGCCAAAGACGGCATCAAGTTTTCCGATGGCTCGTCATCCTATAGCCAACTGGACTTCACCATATACGACAAATCTGGACAGCCCGCTTTTCATTTGGATGTCAAAGAGAAACGCCAAAAGTATAACCTGGCAAACTGGCCCAAGTTCACTTCGGAATCCAATTTGTTCGTTCTTGATGATTTGGCAGTTCGTAAATGTTTAGTTCATGCGCCTAAAAGCGGGGTTTTAGTCCGTAATAATATTCATGGAAGATATTACTTCTTTTCAGTATTTGATTTAGCGCTCATGCCGCGAAAAAGAGTAAATCGTCCAATCAACAAAAACCAACCCGGCTTCAAAGGAAAATGGCTCATTAATCTTCGCAATGGAAAAGAGACCCAGTCCCTGGATGAAGCCATTTCTCATATTCGCCATTATTTGCGGGACATGAACACTTTTCTGTTTGAAACGCTGGAATGTTATGGGGATTATGCGGGCGAAACCATAGAAACTGGCGGCATAGCCCGCAAGCCGTCACATTGGGATGTGGACGTTCAAAGCACAAGGTAGACGATAATTATTTTTGCACAAGGAAAGAGAGATGAAAAAAGGTTCGAAGACAACCAGGTTTGGAACAACTTCGAGAGTCAACCATGATTCGTCGGATTATTACAATTCCAAACTGTATTCGGAGTTATCTGATAACGGAAATGGAAATGGCGCGAAACCCGTTGATGATAATTTATTCCCCATTGAATATGAAAACAAAGTCATTTTAGGGACTTCTGAAAACATGAAGGAAATTCCGGATAACTCCCTGCATTTAATGATTACTTCGCCACCCTACAATGTCTCAAAGGAATATGACGAAGATTTATCGCTGGAAGAATATCTGCAATTGTTGAGGAATGTCTTTTCTGAAACTTATCGCACGCTTGTTTATGGCGGGCGCGCTTGTGTCAATGTGGCTAATCTTGGAAGAAAACCTTATATTCCACTCTCCGATTACATTTCGCATATGATGATTGAAATCGGATTCAAAATGCGGGGCGAGATCATTTGGGCAAAAGGCGCGGGCGCAGGCGTTTCAATGGCATGGGGCAGTTGGCAATCCGCGTCGAATCCGGTTTTGCGTGATACGCACGAATATATTCTTGTTTTCTCAAAAGGCGCGTTTGACCGAAAAAAAGGCGATAAGGAAAACACGATCACCAAAGAACAATTTATGGAATGGACAAAATCGGTTTGGACGATGAATCCAGAATCGGCGAGGAAAGTCAACCACCCTGCTCCATTCCCGGTCGAATTACCATATCGCTTGACCCAACTGTACACATTCAAAGGTGATATGGTTTTGGATCCGTTTATGGGAAGCGGCTCTACTGCAATCGCAGCATTGAAATCAGAAAGAAGATATGTGGGTTATGATGTTGACCCCCAATATATAAAGATTGCTGAAGAAAGAATTGCTCCCTTCAAACGACAAATAACGTTGGGAATATAGTTCTTTTCTGGAGGCTGGCGGCAAAGAGTGGCTCATGGCTGGTCGCCCGCGTTGTTTGGGTTGGGGGAAGAAGTTGGGAAGGAAGGGGACGGAAGGATTGAACGCCCGATGGCGAATCATTCGTACTGGGAGAGTACGGCATCAAAACGGCTGAGTATCCCGCCCGCGTGGAAATGTCGCAGAAAAGCTTTAGGGACGTGCGCAGATCGTCGCAGTGTGCCAGGCTCGGGCGGTGCTGGGCGCGGGGCCGTCGGACCTGGTCACCGTCATTTTGCAAGAAAAGACAAAAGACATCCCGGTAATTACGGAGTTTCGTCAGATTGACGGAAAAATAAAAGTCTAGTAAGGTTAAACAATATTTAGGAGTTTTATTTAATGATCTGTTTTTTGACATCGGCTATCCAAAAGCGGGTATCCCATCCGGGATACCCGCTTATATTTTCGTAGGATCCCTTTCAGGAGAGAAGTATGAATAAACAACTTAATGCATTTGATATGGCCCAGGAACAATTTGATCATGTGGCAAAACTGCTCAAATTAAATCCGGCCATCTCGGAAGTCTTGCGCTGGCCGATGCGGGAATATTCGTTCCGCATCCCGGTGCGCATGGATGACGGCTCGACGCGTGTCTTTCAGGGTTTCCGCGTCCAACATAACGATGCGCGCGGCCCCAACAAAGGCGGCATCCGCTTCGCGGCCAACGAGACGATGGACACTGTCCGCGCTCTCGCGACCTGGATGACCTGGAAATGCGCCGTGGCGGACATCCCGTTGGGCGGCGGCAAGGGCGGCATCATCGTGGACCCGTCGACGCTTTCCGTTCACGAGAAGGAACGCCTGTGCCGCGGCTGGGTGGACGTGATGTGGAAGAATATCGGTCCGCGCAACGATGTGCCCGCGCCGGATGTAGGCACCACGCCGCAGATGATGGGCTGGATGATGGATGAGTATTCGCGCCTCGTCGGGCAGTACACGCCGGGCGTGTTCACCGGCAAGCCTTTGGGCGGCGGCGGATCTGAAGGCCGCACCGAAGCGACTGGTTACGGCGTGA
>JAJYOO010000333.1 GCA_021796155.1 Chloroflexota bacterium | reverse complement strand
TGTGCTCAAGGTCGACAATTATTAATTAATCGCGCCGCATCCCGCGCCAGCGTGGACGGATCGCACGAGACATACGCGATCATTTTCGGATTCATCTTGACGATGGCATCCAACGCTTCTTTCTCAACGCCCGCGCGCGGAGGGTCAACCAGAACAATATCAGGCTTTATGTCCAAAGTCGGTAAAACATTTTCGGCGAAATCTTCATATAACTCGACGTTGCCAAATTCATCGAGGTTGAATGCAAAATCTTCGCACGCAGATTCGGACGATTCAATGCCCATGAGTTGTTTGCACTTCGGCGCGAGGAATGCGCTGAACAATCCGACACCGCAATAAACATCGAGAACGGTGAATGAGTTATTGGTGATTGATAATTGGTTCAGCAAATGCGTGACCATTTTTTCGGCCATCGCCGTGTTGACTTGAAAAAATGAAGACGCCGAAACGCGGAATTCGCGATCCAGAATTTTCATCGTGATGTGATCTTCGCCCGCGATGACAACCGCGTGTCCATCAAAAACATGCGCCACGGAAATATCGGCTTCGATTTCAAACTCCGGCGTACCAGGAGAATCAGATTCAAGCACGAGCATCAATTCATCATTCATGCCTTTGCGAACAGATACGCGCTCGATGCCGGTTTCAGATTCAAATTCAAGCTGCGGCCAAAAATCGTTGATGGATGATTCGGGAAGATGACATTCGGAAATTTCAATCACTTGATTTGAATTTGGTGCTTGAAAACCAATTTTCCCATTTGACGTTAAAGAGAATTGAACGTGGTTGCGATAATTCCATGCACTCGGGCTTGCCATCGTTTGTTTGACGGGCGGGTTTTCAATCTTGCCGATTCTTTGCAATTGGTCGCGCAAAATGTCGGCTTTATATTTCAGTTGAGATTCATAAGAAAGGTGTTGGTAATGACATCCGCCACATTGGCCGAAATGTTTACACTTCGGCTGAATTCTTTCGGGCGATGCATCCAAAATTTCAACAATCTCGCCGCGGGCAAAGCCGCGTTTTTCTTCTGTCAATCGCACGCGGACTTTTTCGCCGGGTAACCCAAATGGAACGAAGACCGCGCGAGAGCTTGCCCCCGTTAGGGGGTCAGGCAGCCGCCCCATCGCGTCGCCGCCATAAGTCAGAGTTGTGAGCGTGATATCGTAAGTCTTGGACATATCCATTAAAGAATAATGCGTAATCCGCAAAACGTGAAGACGCTTTGCAAATTACGCATTATCCAATTTCGAATTGTCGAATATCGCTTTATTTGATGAAGAACGAAAGAACGACAAGGATCACAAAAAACGAAGCAGCCAAAATCCCGATGCGATTGAGGTCGCGTTTGATGTAGGTGTAATCGGGATTGAACTCGGTTGGGCGCGGCGCATTCACGAACGCCGCGGACTTGCTCACCTGTCGTCTATTTTTCTTTGCCATTTGAATCTCCTTTTTCTAGTTGACAGTCACTTTGAGAGTGACTGTCAACTGTTTGTCAGTTCTGCAACCGCGCAAAAACCACAATGCGCTGTTTATCAACCAAATACGGATAACACGAAATCAATGTCACCGTTGGCGCGCCGGTGGACGCCATCACTTCCACCGCGGTTGGCTCGACAAGTTCTGTGCGATCCACAATGTAAACATACTGCCGCAATTGCGAATACAAGATCACCTGGTCACCAGGCTGAAGTTTATCGAGATTGCGGAACAACTCGCCATAAACGTCGTCATGCGCCGAAAGCACCACGTTGCCTGATTGTCCCGGGTCCGCGGAACCGATGTGCTGCCCAACGCCTTTCTTCAGTTGTTCCCAGCCATCGCCCTGCACAACGGGCGCATCAATCTTAATGGCCGGAATTTCGATTCGGATCGCTTGTTCCGCGCTCGGCGTTGGCACGGGCAGGTTCGCCAGCGATTGCATGATCGGCATCAGGTTCGCCGGGATTTCAGCATTGTTCGGTTGTGTGTTGCCCTGTGCGTCCGGCGGCGTGTGTCCCGATGGAAGGACGACAGCCATCACAAGCGGCGTTGGCGATGGCGTGACTGGATTAAGAGCAGACGCGACTTCCTGATTCAAATCGTGCAACATGCCGAGACCGCTCAACAAGACGCCGACGAGTCCAACGACCGCGAGGATTTCGATGCCGAGCAGAATCCTATCCATAACGCGGCGCCGCTTCGGTGTCTGGACTTGAGGCGGGTTGCCGCTTTCTTCGGGCGTGTCCACCACCGGAGTGGACGCAAACTCATCCGCGGGTGCATCCGCAACGACTCGTCCAGTTTTGCGAAAATGTTCGAGACGTTCGCGCCGAACGCCGCGCCGTTTTTCGAGCAAAAGACGGCGCAGCTCTTCAACAGATAGATCTTCGGGCGCTTTACGTCTGGCCATCGCACGGGCGATTATACCTCGCTTGCCCAGTCAGTCTGACCACGGAGCACGCAGAGAACACGGAGAATTTTTTTATTTTCTCTGCGCGCTCTGTGCTCTCTGTGGCGAATCGTTTTTGAAACGGTATAATCGCCGCATGTCTGAATTCAAATTTTTTCATCCAATTGAAATTCGTTATGGCGATCTCGACCCGCAGGATCATGTCAACAATGCGCGCTACTTGACTTTCTTCGAGGAGGGACGCATCAACTATATGATGCACCTGGGTTTGTTCAAGGAAGGCCAATCGTTCATGGATATTGGCATTATCCTTGCAGATGCCCACGTGACTTTCAAAGAGCCGATTCACTTTGGACAACAAGTAAAAGTCGGCGTTAGGATTTCCAAATTAGGGAATAAGAGCATGACAGGCGAATACAGCATTATGGGCGAAGATGGCCGACAGTTCGCTACTGGCTCGACCGCGCTGGTAACCTATGATTACCGGACGCGTCAAACCATTCCGATCCCAGATGACTGGCGGAAAATTATTGCAAGGTTTGAGGAATTATGAAAACAAAAACTGAAAAACGCTCCCCATTGAAAGACAAACCGCTTCGTTACGCGGGCCAATCATTAGATGAGCAAATTGAAGATAAGGCGCTGACTACTATTCTCAATTGGTTCATATTTCCTGGCGTAGTTATTACTCTAACAGTTCTTGAGTGGGTCAGGTATTTCCATCCGTTGCCTGCTCAACCAGTGCTGATTACAGTTGTTGCTATTATCATATTGGTTATCAGTACATTTAAATTTGTAGAAGGTGCCAGAGGAATCAAAACTCTCCAGATGGCTCGCGATGGCGAAAGAATAGTTGCGGAAGGATTACAGGAACTAATAAAACAAGGCGCAGCAGTTCTCAATGATATTCAAGGCGACAAATTTAATATTGATCATGCGGTAATTTCCCCACATGGAATATTTCTGATTGAAACAAAAACATATTCCAAACCGGCAAAGAAAGATCCACTAATAACTTTTGACGAAGAAAATGTATATGTAGATGGAAGATCTGTTGATAGGCAGCCGATTCGCCAAGCAAAAGCTCTTGCTAAATGGCTTCAAGAATTGTTAGAGAAAAGTACTGGACAAAGATTTTTCATACAACCCGTTATATTATTTCCCGGTTGGTACACGGAGAAAATGAAAAAAGGTCAGGAGGTTTGGATATTAAATCCCAAGGCATTGTCAACTTTTATTGAAAACGAACCTATTCGACTCAAAGATACAGATGTTCATCTAATTACCTTCCATCTTTCTAGATATATTCGCACCTTTGCGCGTACGCGAAAGTTTTAGCGA
>JAJYOO010000332.1 GCA_021796155.1 Chloroflexota bacterium | reverse complement strand
CGACCGCCCGCGGTGTATCCGCCCATTTCATGCCCGCATCCAATAGCCACTGTGCCTTGGAGGGCGTGCGGTTGTAGCCGGTCACACTGTGACCCGCATCCAGCAGCCGCTTCACCATCCGGCTCCCCATCACTCCTAAACCGATGAATCCTAAATTTGCCATAAGCCTCTTTAAAACACAGAAACTCCATCCAAAAATTTAGGAGGGGGTTTCTGTATCTTCTCGAACCTGCTGAAGATGAAGCTGCATTGCCCTGCGCGCTGCTTTTGAATCGCGGCGCATAACGGCGGAAAGGATTTTCTTGTGGTGAAACTGTCCACGCTGCAAGCCGCCATCCGTCAGCGCGATGCGTTTGCGTTGTTCACGAAGCAGGTCAATAATCGAATCCATCAACAAAGGGATGATGGGATTTTGTGTTGCCTGCGCCAAAGCAAGATGAAAGTCCAAGTCGGATTCAACATAAATGTCTATATTGTCCAAGGCCTTATCCATGATTCCAACCGCATCGGCCATTGCGGCAATTTGCTCATCAGTAATTCGTGTTGCGGCCAGTGCAGCGATTTCAGGCTCCAAAATTTCACGCACTTCCACCAGGTTGGACGAGCCATCCGTTGCCCCAAACTTCATGAGCATATTAAGCGACTTCCGAACGACGTCCGACGTACTGTTGGTAATAAAAGTCCCCTTGCCCGGTCTGATCTCCACCAGCCCCTTTTCACGCAAGGCTTTGACGGCTTCGCGGACCGCAATCCGGCTCACCGCAAATTGTTCGGCGAGTTCCCGTTCTGACGGCAACTGGTCGCCGACTTTTAGCTCTCCGGTCACAATACGATGCTGAATCTGTTCAACAATTCGTTGATAGAGGCGCTCGCTCTGAATTGGGAGATACATTTTGTTATCCGGTATAGTGGTAGGATGTCTCTAACAGTATATATTAGGATAATTCAGGCTGTCAATATCTGAATACCTAAAAGTGCAATTGTCCTCAATCAAATTTTGAATAAAAAAGCCTCCAAGAATTTTTTATCTTGGAGGCAAACATATCTGCGGATGTCAGCTATCTTCTATTTTGGGTAAGTCGTTGCGCCTGACGTTTCGCCATTGCTGCACGCGCGGCTGTGGCAGCTTGTTCGCGTTTTGCCATCGCACCAATCGCAACCCAATAGACTGTCAAAAAGAGAACAACTAAAAAAGATCCGACGTAAAGGACACGCGTGATCGGGAGAGCCGAATCGGTTCCGGCATAAATTCCATGCAGGGTCACGCCCAGATATCCAACGAGACTCAAGATATGAATATTGCGAAACGCCTGCGTGCCAATGGAGCGGCGCATATAAAATGTCACGGTCACCAGCAAAAAGACATATGCGCCGATAATACCCAACCCCACCCACAGCGGACGATATGTATCTGTAAACGGAATGAGAATTTGCCAAATGGAGAACGGCAGGAATTGATCGAGCATCAACACAACAACATGCAGGGCAACAAAACCCAGCCCAAGCAGGGAAAGGAACTCATGGAAATCATAAGAGTATGTTCCTTCAACACTTGGAGAAAAGAACCTGCTTGGAATGGCCATACCCCATACCATCGAAAGCCATAACAAGAAATACGCTGTCAAGCCGGACGCGCGCGTAACATACCACCATGCCTGCACGGTATCCATTGCGAATAATGATTGAACAGATTGTGCGATTGGCGCGCCCGCCGGAGTCTGTGTAAACCAAATTACGGTCAATATACCGATAAAAACTGCACCCACCGTCACGGTAATTCCCAATACTTTCAAGAGCTGGGACCAGCCTGATCCCGATTTATTTTTAGTGATAGGTGTAGTTGAAGTCATTTAAATATTCTTTGCTGGTTTGCGATCCAAATACTTTGCCTTGCGCGTCGACAGTAATAAATGCAAGCTCCGGTCGCAGTACAGCGATGTGTGCAGTTTCGGTCTCGCCGCCGATCAGTAACGTTTTGGCATATACTTCCGCGGCAAGAATGTCCGGACCGATGATGGTCGCGCTCAACCAGTCGGTCTGTGCGGGTTCGCCAGTACGCGGATCAATCAAATGATGCCGCGCCTGACCATTTTGATTCCACGTGCGCTTGGCAACGGACGAAGTGACAACAGCGCTCTGACCGACATGTAAAACAGCCACCGATTGCGACGGGTTGCGCGGGTCTTCAAGCTCAACGCGCCATTTTGAACCGTCGAGTGGCTCGCCGATAAAACAAATATCGCCGCCCGCGCTGACGGCGCATATAGCCGCGAACGAACTTAACAGTGCCGCGGCCTTTGACACGATCCAACCTTTGGCGATTCCGCCGAGATCAATTTCCATGCCGCGCGGCAAGCGGACTCGCTTCCAGCGTTGGTCAAATTCAATTTTATCGAGAGCCGGCCTAGCGTCTCGCACCGATACGATTGGGTTTGACGTCGCACCGCCTGTGTGAATGTCATCCATGCTTTTGTCGTATCCGACTCGTTTCAAATCCGGGAGAATGGACGGATCGAATAATCCGTTCGTTTCCTTGTAATAGCTCAACGAGTGGAGCAACATGTCCATCAAATCATCTGAGACCGCGAACCAATCGCCCGCGCTGCGATTTAATTGTGAAAGTTCGCTGTCGGGCAGGAAACGACTAAAGCGTAGCTCGCATTGCTCGATGAATTTGCGTGTTTCCTGAAGACCGGTCACGGCCCAGTCATGTCCTTCCGCGGCCATTACCACGGAAGTATTCATGGCGCGGAATTCAAGCGTTTGCATTACGACCCGCCGGTTCTAAAAGTAGGTTGAGGCGCGAAAAAATTCTGCGGCTGGACTTGCGGCTGAGGCGCAGGTTGAACCGAAAACGACTGACTCTGGAATCCATTGTTATTGTTGGAGAAATTCAACGGCGAGAGCGGAGCCAATGTTGGCAACGGCGCTACTGAAGCTCCCGATGTTGTTGATGCTGAAGATGAAGACGGTTGAGCCGGTTTCGGTGAATGCGCTAACATGATCCATCCAACGAGAAAGCTAAACACACTCGTTAAAGCGATCCATATTCGAAGGCCAAGTTTAAGTAAAGTCATTAAATCTCTCTTTCTGTTGTTTTTTCGTTAAAGCAATTTTCGAGAGCGGTGTTTTCAAATGGCTTCTTACATTTTTATGGCTCGCCACCCTCGCCGCCCTCACCACCAAAACCGCCGCCGCCACTGTTGATAAAGATACGCCCATCATTTGTGATCGTGATAATGCCGCGTTGTTGCAGCGCAGCCAGCAGCATTTGGACTTGCTGCATCTGTGCCTGCGCCTGCACGACCTGCTGGTTGGCTTGCTGAAGTTGCTGCTGGTATTGCTGTTCGCGTTGTTGATATTGTTGCTCGCGCTGCTGGTACTGCGCGATCAAATTTTGCAATTGCTGAATCTGGGCCTGATCCTGCGTCTGCTGGTCGGTGCTCGTGTTTGCGGTCTGTGAACTGGACGCGAGCTGCGATGGCGAATTGGCGGCCTGCACTCCTGTCGGATTAAAAAAAGCAAACCCGCCGATGGCGAGGATGGAAACACCCACACAGGCTGTCATCAAGATCGCGGCAACCGAGGCTATGGCTTGTTTTTTCATACATTCCTCCGGGTTCGTCCGATTAAGTATATTGACGGAAGATTACAGGAAGATGACAACCAAGTTATCGGATTGTAAATTTGGGGCGTCATCGCTTGTCATTTTCTAATCATCTTCGTATGAAATATTCT
>JAJYOO010000331.1 GCA_021796155.1 Chloroflexota bacterium | reverse complement strand
GATGAGTCCGCCGCTGATCTTGATCGCTTCGGTAGTTTTGGGATTTATTGGCTTTGGCAAGTTTTGGGTTCCGCCTGAATTGCTCAGGCTGGCTGGTGGATAAAAACTGCGACGCTGAAAGCGTCGCAGTTTGGTTATAGACATGTCATGCTGAGGAGTGTAGCGACGAAACATCTCACTTTTTAGAACGAGACTCTTCGCTGCGCTCAGAGTGACATCTTTCCTAATGATGTCCTGAATACATTTCGCCTGCTTCGATGGCAACATCCAAATAATTTTCTCGTGGCGCAAACGAACAGGTTGCGTAGTCGGTGAACGCGCAAGGCGGATTGTAGGCCTTGTTGAAATCCAGAATGATCTTTCCGCTTTGAATTGAATCTGTATAAAGATAACGGCTGGACGGATAAGTCGTCTTGTTATTGGTCGAATCTTTGAATTGAATATAAAGCCGGTGATCAGGCTCTTCGGTAACTAAAAGTCTAACATTTTTCCCGGAGACTTTGAAAACAACTTCGCCGTCCATTTTTTCGTCGAGGACCGCGCCGAGAATGTCAGGCATCTTGACGATCTGGGGCGTTTTATAACGGTTATAAGCCGCGGGGATGCGATATTCCTCTTTGACGGGATACCACTCGCGGGGCGGATGGATGCGTCGTTCCTCGCGTGTGTTGTCCCACAGACGAATCCCAACGCCTTTCGAACGGCGGACGACCACCATACGCATGTCATCCATCGTGATGAAGCTCGGCACATCTTCTTGGTCGGCATCGAGCAGGGCGGTCTTTGTTTCCATGCCGTTGACTTCGACCGCGCGCTCGGTATCTACATAAAGCGTAACGTTGTTGCCGTCGAATTCAAAGCGGCCAAGTTTCTTCGGCGCACGGCTCGGAAGTTTGATGTCGCAATCGGGATCGGAGCCGATGAGGTTGGTCCCTGTACGCAGCCAGAAAAGTCCAGCCAGCGCGAGCCAGCCATTTTCGCGGCGCAAGTTGGTATCCACTTCCTTGCGCCATTTCAGGATGCTGTTGATATATTCTCCGTCGGGCATGGGCAGGATTATACATGATGTACAAGTTTTGCGGATTTGCAATTTTGTTTATATTTTGACGATTATCCCGCCATGGCCGGATAAACTTGCTTTTCCATTTTTTACATTGCATTGTTCAGATGACTTGAAAACACAACTACCGCCTTTGAATTGAAATTCCTTTTCCAAATTTTCGAAGTTCAAAAGCACGCTGATTTCTTCTTGATCCAATTTTCTTCGATAGCCAAGCACTTCACTTGGCAGACCATCAATTAATTCCAGTGAGCCATCTTGAAGCGGGGAATGCTCACTGCGGATTTTCAGCAAGGTTTGAATTGTGTTGAGCAATGAGTCATCATCTTCCTCTTCGCTTTCCACATTGACTGCATCATAATTTGGATTCACCGGCAGCCACGTCCTTTCTGCGGACGAGAAACTCGCGTTTTTCGATTCGTCCCATTGCATCGGCGTGCGGACTTCGTCGCGGTTGATGGTTAATCCAAGCAGTTCAAACACAAAGCGCGGGAGGAATTTGAATTTATGCGGGATTGGGTCGAGCGCGGTGGCAAATGGAAGCTTTAGATTTGTCATGCCAATTTCTTCGCCGTAATACATGCATGGCACACCGCGCACAGTCAATTGCAGAAGGTGAAGCAGTTTTGCTTTTCGAAAATCGTTTCCAAGACGAGTAATGCTTCTGGCGCGGTCGTGATTGCTGAAAACATAAACCGGCATGAATGGATTTGGAAAATTCGCTTCGACACTTTGAATTAATTTACGAAAATAATCTGCTGTGAATTTGAAGTTCATCATTTCAAAATCAAAGACCAATGTCAGACCGTCGTTCTTTTCCTTGCCCATAAATTTGCGGATTGTGCTTCTGCCTCCGTTGACTTCACCCAGTAAAAGCTTTTCGCCAAATTCATCACACGCACTTCTCAATTCTTTTGCGAATTCATAACTCTCCGGCTGGTTGATCGTGTATTTCGCTTCCTGAAAGAACGCGGATGGATCGTTTTCAGTTGGAATAAATTTGAATGAAAATGGATTATCGCGAAATTCGGCCTCTTTAAAGAGGACGTTAAAGATGTCAAGTCGAAATCCGTCCACGCCTTTGCTTAACCAAAAACGAACTGCATCAAGCATCGTCTTTTTGACTTCAGGATTTCGATAGTTCAAGTCGGGCTGGAACGGAAGAAAGCTTGCCCAGTAATATTGATTCCGCTCTTTGGAATAATGCCATCCGCTTCCACCCGTCATGCTCTGCCAGTTGTTTGGTTTGTCGCGCCAAAGATACCAATCCGCTTTGGAGTTGTTGCGCGATGAACGCGACTCTTTGAACCACGGATGTTCAATCGAAGTGTGGTTCATCACCATGTCGAACACGATTTTCATTCCGCGCTTATGGACTTCTTCGATCAATTGTAGGGCGTCGCTTAATGTGCCATACTCGGGAGCGATGTCAGTGTAGTTCGAGATATCATAGCCGAAGTCTGCTTGAGGGGAGGCAAAGAACGGCGAGCACCAAATTGTTTCGAATCCAATCTGCTTGATGTAATCCAATTTTTGGATGATGCCTCGAATGTCGCCGATCCCATCACCGTTGCTGTCGTAAAACGAACGCGGATAAATTTGATAGATGCTTGTTTTGTGATACCAGGGAATTGTTGGCATGATGTTTGCTCCGTCAAAATTTTCTGTTTCCTGATTTTATCAGCTTGAAGCATGAACCGCACGATAGTACAATTTTCCCCTTCTTGATAAGTGCGTGATACCTTATGATTGCCGTTGGAAAGGAGAGAGAGCATGTCAAAATTTTATAAGTTCACCCTATTAGTAGTTTTGGTCGCCGCGACCCTTGCCTGCGGTTTGACCAACACGGTTTCGCAGGTGCAGAATTTGGCATCCACCGCGCAGGCCATAGGAACATCCATGCCGGATGTCAGCACCTATCTCAACCCGACGGGCCAGCCCGCCAGCAATTGGAATAACGTTCCGATCATGCCGCAGGCGACCGCGGGTCAGGAATTCAACTCGACCACATACAGTTACAAAATTGACGCGAACGTGGCCGACATCCAGACCTTTTATGGCGATCAGATGAAGACGCTTGGCTGGTCATCCGGGTTCAGCGCGCAGGGCGGATCACAGGGCGGCGTTATGCTGTTCACAAAAGATAACAACGTGTTGACCATTACCATCACACCCGCGACCGATGGCAAGGGATCGGTAGTAATTCTCTATCTTCAATAAACCCCGCGTCATCATTTGCAAAGACCTGATGGGTCTCCGAACCCGTCAGGTCTTTTATATTTTATAATGGGTCTACATGAAGACCCAGATCATCACGCTCGAATCGCATGACGATTTGATCTCGGTCCGCGACCGGATGTCGTGGGCCAAGTCGCCGCGCATTTTGCTGGTCTGGCCGAAATACGAAAAGGTGACGCTTCGGCCCGTGGACTTGCGCGTGCTCCAGCAGCACGCGCGTTATCTCGGTGCGGATTTGGGACTCGTCACGCGCCGCGCGGATGTTCGGCGCGACGCGATTGGATTCGGCATTCCGGTTTTCGCATCCACCGCCGCGGCGCAGCGGGATCTTTGGCCGGAGAGTTATGAATTTGCAAGAGAATTGAGAAGCGTCTGCGACGAATTTGGAGAAAAACTATTATTGGGTGAAGTCAGCGGAGGCCGAAGCGTGATCCGCAAATTCATGGGCGCGCAAAAGAA
>JAJYOO010000021.1 GCA_021796155.1 Chloroflexota bacterium | reverse complement strand
AACACACCACTTCCTCCAGCGAGAGTATGGTCTATATCGCCAGTACTCGACGCATGCTCAAAATGCTCACAGCATGACTTTTAAAACGCTTTCTAAGCACTGCGCTCGATCAGTGTCGCGACTTTGTGTTAAAAGATGTCGCTAGTTCACACGAAGACGCCCGACTAATCTAAAAGCCGGGCGTCTATATTTTCGTGAAATCTGTGCAATTCGTGGTTGAATCTTTAATCGCCTCCGTGATCGCCTCCACCCCCATCGCCGGGATTGTTGCTATCATGGCATGCAAGACACGTAGCCTGGTACACCGTGGCCGGATGACAGGTCGTACAGCTTGCGCCGCCGTGATGAATTCCGCTGCCGCCTTCGCCTCCTGCGATTCCAGGATGAGACAGGTTAAATTGAGCAGGCGACCATGCGGACGTACTATGGCAGTTGTCGCAACTCGTCCCAAATGCGCCCGCGTGCCACGCGGGGTCTTGATGACACGAAACGCACGCTGTTGATAATGCGGTAAATTGTCCGCCTTGATGGCATTGCGTACACTGCAAACTTGCATGTGCTCCGGTCAATGGGAAGTTACTCTTGCTGTGATCAAACGTGACCTGATTCCATGCGGTTGTATTATGGCAGGCGGAACAGTCTGCGCCAAATTGACCGTTGTGACGATCATCCTTCGCATGACAGGAATAACAATCTGTCGGTGTACCTTTGAAAACATTGTTGACATGGCATTGTGTGCATGACACATTAACATGTGCGCCGGTTAACTTGAAAGCCGCCGAGTTATGATCGAAGGTCACCTGCTTCCAGTCAACGGGCGTATGGCAGGTGGAACAGTTTATCCCAAGTTGCCCGCTGTGCGCGTCATCCTTTTGATGACACGAGTAACAATCCGTTGGTGTGCTTTTGAAACTGCTATTTGTATGGCATTGCTCACACGGCACGCTTGCATGTTTACCGATCAACTGGAATGCAAATTTTGAGTGATCCACCGTGACATTATTCCAGCCATCCGTTGTGTGGCACGAAGCGCAGTCCGTGCCGAATGCGCCTTGATGGTGATCGTCTTTAGCATGGCAGGAATAACAGTCCTTTGGCGTCCCCTGAAAAACATTATTGACATGACACTGCTCGCATGGAACGTTGATATGCTTACCGGTCAACTTGAAGGCCGCGAGGTCGTGATTGAAATTCGCTAGTTTCCAACCATCGGGCGTATGACACGTCCCACAGTCCTGACCGAAGCGACCCGCATGTGGATCATCCTTTTGATGGCAGGCAAAACAATTCGTCGGCGCGGTTCCAAAGTCATTCAACGTGCGGGCGGTCGTATGGCAACTGGCGCAATCAACATTTACATGCTTGCCAGTTAACTTGAAAACAAATTTGCCGTGATCGAAACCTTTTGCAAAACGATCCACGCCGTCATGACAGCCGAGGCAACCCAACCCGTAAGCAAGCATGTGGGATTGCATGAACGCCGCATCAATTTGACTATGACATGTCGAGCAGGTGGCGGGATCGAATTTTGTGACACCAACCGTATGGCAATCGCGGCAAGTGAACGCTTCTCCATTGGCGTTGCGCTGGTGGCCGTTTAAAGAGAATCCCAACGCTTCATGTGGAAACACCACCCCGTTCATATCCACCAATGAAGCAGTCGGCCCACGATGATCGGGATGGCAATCCTGACAATGCGCCGCGGGATCATCGCGCACAAGAATTCCATGCAATGATGCAACCTGACGCATTTGCACAGCAACGTCAATGTGGCAGGTTGTGCAGCGATCCGCCATCGTGGCTGTGTCCCATGGCGCGGTATGGCAGGCGTCGCAATTCCCGCCCAGTTCCGCATGAGAGTGAACATTCCCAAGCGGCGCTCCTGTTTGTGCATTCAACTCACCGGGACTAAACATGGACCCGCCCTGTGCGAGCGCGAGGCCGACGATTGCCAGCGCGGTGACAATCGTGAAGAAGATTCCGGTTCCGGTCAAACATCCGAGACGGTTACTTCGCATCTCTCATCTTTTTTCGACCCGCCGCGCGAACTCAATCATGCTCTCGTCCCGTCGGATGGCATTGCACACAATTCGAGAAATTGCTGATTCCTTCTTCAAGATGTTTGCTTGCAATTTCCTGCTGGTTATGCTCATGGCATCCATAGCAGGTGTATGTTGTGAAATTATTTGGATGACAGGTGACGCAAGAGACGGTCCCGCCGCGTTCGCCATGATTCAACGGGAAGGTATGCTGTTGTCCATTGAACGTTGCCGGACTCCACGCCGTTGTGCTATGGCATGAAGCGCAATCTGTGCCAAACTGGCCGGCATGTACAGCTGGTTCCGCATGGCATGAAACACAAGTCGTGCTCAAACCTTTGAATTGTCCGTTCGCATGGCATTGCTGGCAAGCCACATTCGCATGTGCACCGGTCAATGGGAAGTTGCTCTTGCTATGATCGAATGTGACTTGATTCCAAGCCGCGGGCGAATGACAGCCTGAACAGTCCGTGCCAAATTGACCAGCGTGTGGATCATTTTGTTTATGGCACGAAAAACAATCTTTTGGCGCTGATACAAAGTCAGTTAACTTTTGTGCTCCGGCATGGCATTGATCGCATTTGACACTCGCGTGTTTTCCATCTAACTTGAAAGCAAAACTGTTGTGATTGAATCCCTCTCCAAAACGATTCGCACCCGTGTGACATCCTAAGCAATTCGCTCCGTATGCAATCACATGTGATTGCATAAAGCTGGCATCATGCTGACCATGACAATTCTGGCAGGTTGTCTGATCGAATGTTTTGATGTCGCTGCCGTGGCAATCCTGACAAGTCAGCGGCGCGAGATTGAAATTTCTCTGATGTTCCTTCAAGGAGAAGCCGAGCGCGTCGTGCGGAAATTGCTGGCCGCTCATATCCACCAGCGAGGCAGTCGCACCGCGATGTTCGGGATGGCAATCGTAACAAGCTAAAACGTCGGAACCTTTATTTGCGAGTAAACCATGCAACGTCGCGACCTGCTTCATTTGATCCGCGATATCGGAATGACAAATCACACAGCGATCCGCCATCGCGGATGCGTCCCATGGCGCGGTATGACAGGCGCCGCAATTATTTCCAATCTCGGCATGTGAGCTGACATTTCCAAGAACGACACCCGCTTTGGTTTGAGCGTTCAAGGCCCCGGCATTGAACATGGATCCGCCCTGAGCAAAGCCAAAGCCGGCAATTGCCAGCGCCGTGACCAACGTGGAAATGATTCCCGTTCCGGTTAAACAGCCTAACCGTTTGTTTCGCATTCTCCGCTTCCTCTGTTATCTCAAGAGCGTTGCGTAATACAACGCCCCGCCAATGTGAACGAAGGCCGCGACAAAGAGAACCATTCCAATTGGGATGTGGATCGTATGCCACAACGCCATCAGACGCCGCGCGTGCCGCAAGGCTTCAGCGGAGAGTCCGCTTTCGAGCTCGAGTCCATCCGCGGTCCGCGGGATGCGTGTGTAAATGTAACGTCCAATGAATCCGCTGATGACGATGATGACCGTGAAAAGCGTCGTGACTCCGGCCAATCCATTGAACTTCCATGATGTGTGAAGCAATACCATGTACGGCCCGACCAGGCCGGTAAAGATATGGAATTGAAGCCAGTTTGACATGCGTCCCCAACGCGCACTGCGGCTGCGTTTGCGGAGGCTGTACAACGTCTCGGTCATCAGCATCAGGATGAAGCCGATGATGCCAATACCGTGACCAAATAACTCTTGAGCAGGAGGAATTTGACGCGTGAAGAAAACAACCGCCCCATAAATTCCGGTGATGATGATGGCGGCGAAAAAAGCCAGCCAAAGTTCCCGACCACCTCGAAGCATTGTGCCCTCCGGCGAATCTGTTGTGCGTCCCGACAAAACAGATTCATGATTTGATTATGTTGCGCGTTGTTTGCTCCAACTTAACCAGTAGTTCGAGATAATATCAGCGACGGGCGCATTGGGCGAGAGCAATTCGGAGCGGATTTGTGAAATATCCGCTTCGCCCTCGATCATTTTTTCGAGCGGCAGGGAAAGCTTCTGGTCGCCCATCAGGATCGCACCCAGCAAATTCTTTTCGCCGATCAATAGGCGCATGTGATTGACGTCGAAGCCACTCTGGGCGACCATCGCATGTGGAAGGTCACGCCACGTTTCGCTGTCGCCGCGCGCAATGCCGACCAAATCTTCATCGCGCCCGCCGCCCACTGCGCCGATAATCGTCGTCGTCAAACCGGCCAGCCGCGTAACGTTGAACGGAATCGTTTTGATATAAGCTTTCTGTTTGCCAGCCATATTCAGACCGGCAATATAACCTTGATCGCGCGCCGGTCCCCACAAACTGTCGAGGATCGAACGCCCCACGCGCGGATCGTAGACCTGTGCTACATCGCCTGCGGCGAAAACGTCGGCGACGTTGGTCTGCATAAATTGATTGACGAGAACGCCTCGATCCACGGCGAGGCTGGCCGCGCGCGCCAAGTCGATTCGCGGCTGGATGCCAATCGCGTACGCGACGATGTCGCAGCGGAGAATCCGCCCGTCCAATAAGCGGATTTGCTGAACATGTTTCTTTCCCTGGATTTCAACAACTTCCGCATGATAATGAATCTGAACGCCCTCCTCTTTCAATCGTTCCTCGACGATTTTCGATTCGTGGGCGTCCAGCACATTGCTCCAATATCGGTCACCGCGCAAAAGATAATTGACCTTCACGCCGCGCGCGATCAATCCCTCAACGATTTCGAGCGCGGTGATCCCGCCGCCGACGACGACCGCCGTCTTGCCGCGTCGCGCCGTCTTCATGATCTGGCGGGCGTCGTCGAGATGATCGAGTTTTACCACGCCGGGCAACTGTGCGCCGGGAACCGTCAGCGGAGTGGCGCGTGCGCCCACAGCAAGCAGGAGCCGGTCATACATCAGGGATGAGCCGTTTTGAAAATCCACGCGATGCGCCGACGGGATGAAGCGTGTCACATTTCCTTTGAAATATCGAAAACGAAGTTCCCGGAAATGATCCGACATTTGCGGAAAGAGTTGCTTATCGGGCACTTCACCTGTCAGATAATAAGCCAGCCCGGGACGCGAATAAAAGCCGTGCGGATCGTCGCCGATCAAATTGATCTCGCCGGTTGAATCCACGGATCGGATTCCTTCGATGGCGGCGATGCCGCAAACACCGCTTCCAACGATGACGTATTTCATTTTCCCGCCTTCGCAAACAGGTCCGTCTGCTCGAATCGCAACACGCCGCGCGGACAACGCGCCACGCATTCGCCGCATGTCAAACATTCACTGTGGACGATGGATTCGCCGCGCCACACGTGAGAGCGAACATCAATCCCGATTGGACAATTGTAGGAACAGATGCCGCATTGAACGCATCTGGCCGGGTCGGGAACGACATGGCCGCTTGTCAAAACTTCGCGGCGTGTTGAGCTTGCGCCAAACAGTTCCTTGAATGCCATAATACCCTTTCATGACGCGTCGCAGAATCCCAGTAAAAGTTACGAGCCGTAAAATAATTATAGGCGAAAACCATGACGTAAAAGTTACAGAATAGAAAGATTTCATTGAAACTCCCCTACAAAAAAAAACAGTGACGCCTCTCAGCGCCACTGTTCGTTGTTCGCAAAACAAAAAAATACGTCTTACGAAATCACCACCACGTTGGCAGCCTGCAAACCTTTCGGTCCTTCCTCGATGGAGAATTCCACCTTCTGCTCAGGCTCGAGCTTACGATAGCCTTCCATCTGCAAAGCGGAATAATGAACAAACACATCTTCTCCGCCATCACGGCCAATGAAGCCATAGCCTTTGGTGGCATTGAACCACTTGACGGTGCCGGTATAACGTTCTGACATCTTACTTTTCTCCTGCTAAAAAATTTTTATCCCGGATGATTCCGGAGAGTGGCGCAAGATTATCATGGCCGTTTGGGCATGTCAAGACGGAAATTAAATCTTTTTCGGATGCTCGCGTAACGCGACGTGAGATGCACCCACGGCGGTGACCATCGTGTTTGGAATTTAGCATCACGGATGACCTTCCGCACCCCATCCGGACCCTCGAACGGCTCCAGCAAAACCAGGCTCCGACCCAACTCGAACGCCGCGTGCGCGTCCGAGCCAACAGTTCCCGCCAAGTTGTGTTTCTTTGCAAACTCCGCCGCGCGTTGGTTGAACACCGGACGCATACATCGCGAGTTGTAAACTTCAATTGCATCCACGAACGGGATAATTTCCAGCAAATCTTCTTCTTTCCACCCACCACTTCGCCACTCATCGAACGGATGCGAAACGCTGATGAACGCGTTTTGATCACGCAAACGCTGAATCGTTTCCTTCGGCGAGAGCTTCGCCGGAATCTCCTCCGTCACGAACGCGGCCAGAATTTCTCCGCGCGTCGTCATGATTTCCTCGCCGATAATCACTCGTTCAGGGTCAATTTTCTGCGCCGTCCGTGCCCCGGCAATTGTGTTGTGATCTGTGACGATGACGCGGTCAATCCCCTTTTGTTGGCACGCCGCAACCAAATCCGCCGGGCGGGTAAGGGAGTCCTTGGAAAAGGAGGTATGACAATGAAACTCAACAGAAAGAAATGGGGCAAATTGTGGCATATATTACTTGACAAATCAATTTCCAAACGAATATACTAAAGCCGCCTTATTAGGTAGTATGGGGTCGTTTCGCTTGTCGAAGGGAGCATTATAAAAATGGAAACGATTGGAAAGATTATTACAACGTTGAACACATTTATGGATAAATCCCTGCCGTGGATAGCACTAGCAGGATTATTATATTTTAACCTACTAATGCTGTTGAGATTGTTGCATAAAAACCTAAAGCCACAATCAAGGGAAACTAACAAAGAGAGTCTGTCATTGTGGGTAAGTTCTTTTGGTCGTTCTATCTACCTATTGATATTCTCCCTTATAATGCAGATTACTTTACTGACAATTTTTTATTTTTCCCACCCTATCCTCCGTTGGGTCGAGGTCTACGCATGTGTTAGTGTACTTATCCTCTTCACAGCAGATAAAAGAAGCAGGCAAAGGGGAATATATACTGCATTAGGACATATTACTATACTATTGATTGGATGGCTGATCGGTTCTTGGTTGGGTATATTCTTTATCTCAGGAACTCTGTTTTTCGTATTCTATTACTGGTTATATCGCCTCGCGCTTGTGATCCTGCCAGCATCTGACCCAGATAATTTTAATGAGTCGATTCAGCGGTTCAAAATGTTGGCTTGGTATTTGTGGGGATTGCAATTTCCGGTTTGGGTTGTCAAGGACCACGCGGGCCGGATAATAGAGGAGCGCATTCCCGGCGACGCGTTCAAGACATTTGGTTTACCTGGCGTCATTTGGACACATTCGAATCAGGCTGTTGGCATCACAGCAGGAACACGATTTTCGCGCGTGGAGGGGCCAGGCTTGGTGTATACCCGACCATACGAACGTCCTTACGAAATTGTTGATTTGAGAACGCAGATTCGCGCATCGTTCATTGATGCAATTTCACAAGATGGGATACCCTATCAGGCATTACTTTTGGCGGTATTTGGAATAGATAAGGAAGATTGGAAGGATGAAGAGTATCACGCAATGCGTTTGAAGAACACCCTTCTGCGGGGTGCTCAGAAACCGGATCGAAACGCAGGAAGTTACCGCTATTCCCGCGGTCGGATAACTGCGGCATTAAGTGTCCAAGGAGTGATGCATTCATTTGAAGGCAAAGAGACAGATCCCATTATTCGCTGGGATCAATGGGCGCTTGCCACAGTCCAAGAAGCTGCTCGCAAGGAGCTTTCAAGGCGTTCACTGGATGAATTATGGAGACCAGCAAAAGACGAACAGGATATAAACGCGCTCGACCTCATTGGCGCGAGCATAAGACATAGCATCTATCCGATATTAAAAGCAAATGGGATTCACCTATTTACAGCGCGTATAGTTAATTTCCATTTCGATAACGAAAATGCAGCACAGGTCTTAAATCAACAAATCGAAAATTGGAAATCCTTTATGGACCAAGACATTTCTCAGATGAAATCCAAGGCTGAGGCCAAGTCCGTCAAGATTAGAGAAGACGCATTGGCTTATGCACGCTCGACATTACTGGCTTCTATTGCCGAGGGGCTAAACCAGATTACTGAAACACACAATGGCCTACCTAAGAAATACATTATTGCCGTTCGATTTCTTGGCGCAATAGAGGACTGGCTTCGCAAACAACCGCCCACAGAGGTCGGAGAGGCCAATGGAAAGCTTGAGTCGTTCCACTCACGCGTCCGAAGCTTTATACCATCAACGCAAAGGTTCTAAAAATGGATATTCCATCCGACAAATGGCAAAACTACTACACTGCCGATCAGGCACATTGGAAGGATGCCCGCGAAATATTTAGGATCGTCTTCCTTATTTTTGTGGGTATAGTAACAACAACTTTAGCAGCGATCTTATTCGCTGCCGCAATGCCTAATCGCTTTCCAGTTGGCACATCGCCAGTCATCAACTTCCTCGAACTCGCAGCTATTGTCATAACGCCATTCTTGCCGCTCATCATTAGCTGTATCGGAAGTGTGATTATTTTCCGTGCTGTTGCCACATACTTTAAAGCCTTCTACAACCTGCCAGAAGACACCAATGCTGGAAAGTTAATCCAACGGCGTTTGTTTGGTATTCCACCTTTACCGCCTCCGCTCGATTCCATCTTTCATTACCCATTTGTAATAGCAAGAAATGGGGAGATCGCGGAAAAAGATGCATATACCAAGTGGCTAGGTGGGCCAGCAGGCTTAGTGATCATGGATGGGACTGCTCTTTATCTTGAACGTGGCAATCACTTTTCACGTGTGGTCGGTCCAGGAATAGCATTTCTAGAAAAACATGAGAGGATTAAGGAAATATTCGATCTTCGTCCTCAGGCGCACACGGGCAATGTCGAGGCATGGACAAAAGATGGAATAAAAGTAGGATTCCAAGCAAAAATTATCTGCCGAATTGGTGATGCTAACGGCACTGTTTTTACGGAAGACTTAGATCCCAGCCCCCTAGCAAAAGATGAGGGAATTCCAGGCGAGAATACGCCGATTTTCCCTTGCGATCCGCTTTGTGTTCGCAAGGCAGCAGAGAGAAACACAACAAAGCGTAAGATAGGCAAAGATGGAAAGGAAGAACTTTATGAGTCATGTTGGTTAGACGGTGCATGGGGCACGGTTCAGGGAACATTAGCAAATTACATTTCAAGGCACCATCTGGAAGAATTGTTTGTCGCAAACAGTCATAATGTTACTGGGCAAATCCTTTCTGGAGAAGTGAGAGAGAAATTAAGAGATATGTTAGATCATAACTTAATGAAAGATATAGGCGTCACGTTAATGGATATCCAAATTGAAAACTTTACTCTGGAGCAACTCATTCACGAGAAACGAGTAGAAAAGTGGATGGCGCAGTGGCAGGCAAAAGCAGAAGTCCGCAGTGCAATAGCAGATGCTGAGTGGACAAAGGCAGTTGAAAATGCTAGAGCAGAGGCACAACGCGACTTAATCGTTCAAATTGCTGATGGCCTAAGTGAGGCGAACCCTGAAACCTTCGCCGATGCCGTCCTGTTAGCGCTCTCCGGAATACTACAGGAAAGTCTCGGCGATCCATATGCGCCTGCTTATCTGACGGACGCGCTTGAAAAAATCCAAGAACTTCTTAGACCTGAAACGACAGAGGGAGAGAACCTTCGTCCTCGAATAAATGATGAGTCTGCGAAACAGCCAACAATATCATATCATCCTTTAAAATCACAACCCTGAGGAAATCATGGTCCAATATTTCGTCAACGTGATCCCATACTTAAAGGTCGACAATCCCATAATATTGAATCTTCAAAACAGGATCTGTGGTCTCACAGGAAAGGATAAGACAATTGCATTAATAGGCGAATTGGATAGAAATATTTTGATCGCCCGCAAGGAAGATATCCCCTATTATCACTTATTTATTGCCCATTGCCATTTGCTTATTGGTAGCGAACTTTATAAAGTAGAAGAACACGCAAAGATCGCTGTAGAGAATTTCAGTGTTTGCCACATGCAATGGAATGAAGCTATTGGGCATTGGTATTTAGGAGTAATTTTTCGTAATGAAATTGAATATTATTTTTATTTGGAGGAATTAAATAAAGCGCTTGAGATCGTAAGGTCGATTTACAGTGAAAAAATAGACCAAGGAAATTATGAGGAAGCAAAAAATTGTGAGAGGTTTGAAAAACAATGGGAAAAGGAAAAAACTTTTGCTGAGGCGCAAAGCTCTACGACAAGCAAGAAATCTCGTTATCATTGGGTTAAGCCGCCCGAAAACGCGCCATTTCCATCGAGCAAAGAAATCAAGTCACAAACCTCTATAAGCCCAAACCGCCCAGAGGACACGCCGTTTCCGTCAAGCAGGGAAATTAAGTCACAAATTTCCATAAGCTCCGATGGACAGGATGAGAATTCATTACAAAAGGACCAAGCGCAAAAGTTTAAGGAAATAGAACAATCCGGGAACCATGAAGTTCATATCCGACGTATTATTATTCCAGTAGATGTGCGGGCTCTTCAAGACAAGGTCTTGGACGCAGCCCCCTTAGAATCTGATTTATTTGAAGAATTAAAGAAGTACGATGAATTAATAGAAAACCACGGCAAGAAGGAATAGTAACGCGATAGCGCTAATTCAACATAGTTCTCGAATAGTCTCAGTCGCTAATAAAAACTTCCTTGTTAATAAGAATCGCCTTACAAAGAAGAAGCACCCCCAACAGTTTTTAATGAATATAGTGTTGCTAGTTCCCAACTTGACTGTGCATATTCAAAATAGCTAATTATTTCAAGTACCTTAACATTTCTCTCAAGTAGAAGAAAGTCAAATTGAATTTCCCTGGTCTGACCAGGCTCAAGTTCTTTCAATTTTCCTCGCAATTGCTTCCATTCGCGAGAGCCTAAAGTCAACCAACCAAGTCTTTGCCCTGTGTCTCTGAAAAGTCCCTGGATATTCCCTAGTCGAATATCCTCTTCCTGAGAATTTCTTACTGCGTCCTCTATAGGTTTCTTAATTTCTTCTGCCAAGGGAGAGACTTGCCTAACGAAAATTTTTCCGCCGCCTAGATCAAGTTTTGTTTTTCCCTCATTGGTTACAGTGACAAACACACTTAAGTAAATGGTGTTATTTTCTAAAACATAGTGTTCAGTTCGATGCTGTATTTTGGGATAAGGATAATCCTCTCTCGATTTGATAAAGCGCTCATAGGTCCAAACTCCAGCAACAATAATTGCTATTGTTTCGATTAGAGATCGTAATACCTCAATAATGGTTGATGCATCAGAAAATGAAATTCCCACGTAGTTCAAGAAAACTAACCCGTATCTTAACCCCAGAAAGAAATAGACAATTGTAGCTACAATTATTGCCGCCCACAGAAAATATCTTTTCATTCAAAGAGTATATACCTGTGCAATCACGACTGTCAAGCAATATGTCGACTTGGTTGGAAACTGCACTGCTATTTCACCCTATCATCTTCATCCCCTAAATCCCCTATTTTGATATAAAATCTTCCGCGATGGAAGAGATACCGTTTTATCAAAAACCCTGGTTCCGCGGTTTGATTTTGGGATTCCTCCTGCTGGGCATTTACGCGTACAACATCCGGCAGCGAGGCTTCGGCGCAAATATTTTGGGCATCATCTTTGACGCGGTCGCGTTGGTCCTGCTCTTGCAGGCGGCCGTCTATTTTTACGCCCAGTTCATTTTGCCGATCCGCACGCTGGCAGAGCGCAAGAAGATTTTTAATCGTCTGTGGCTCCATGCCGTGAACGGACATGGCCCGGCCATCTTCGTCAAGAACGGACGGCTGGTGGAGCGCGAAGGCGAGAGCGAGAAGATCGGTCCCGGCGTCTTGTGGCTGGATACTGCCAGCGCGGTCGTGACCCGCACGCCGACAACTTACAAACAAGTGCTTGGCCCCGGCGTCCATTTTATTGACAAATGGGAACAGATCGCCAGTGTCATCAGCCTGCACACTCAATCGCAGACGATTGGCCCGCGCCGTGACGACGATCCCTTTGAAAAGCTGAAAGAGAACGCGAGCGAAGAGGATCACCGAAGACATCGCGAAGTCCAAGATAGACGCGAAGCGGTCAGTGCCATGACGCGCGACGGCATCGAGATCATCCCCAACATCAGCGTGACGTTCAAAGTTGATGCGGGGCCCGCGTCGCCCGGAGAACCGGGATCCCGCTTCGGGTTCGACAAAGAAGCGGTGGAGAAAGCCGCGCGCGGCGAAGGCGTCAATCCCAATTCGACTTCCGAGGAAGAACATCACGTTCCCTGGAATCAACTGCCCGCTATGATCGCCGCGGACTTGTGGAGGGAATATCTCAGCAAGTTCACGTTGAACCAGCTTTTTGAAGCGAGCCTCGACCCGCTACCGGAAGTCCCACAGCCCGAACCGCCTGCCCCACCGCCGGAACCGCCACCGCCACCCGCGCCGACAAAAATCGGACTCTTCGCAAACATTCTCAGATGGATCAACAACTCGCTGGAAGAGAGTCTGCAAAGTTCCTTCATCGCAAACAATGTCGTGCTGAAACCTGAAACGCCGGTTCATGAACCAACATCTGTGACGAGCCTGCCCGTGGAATTAAAGAAACAGACCGCGTTGCAGACAATTATGCAGATGATGAAGGCGCGCATGACGCAAGCGGTCGTCCCGGTGTTGGACGAAGTGGGACGTCCGGTTGAAGGATTCGTTGCAAGCGATGAGTACAAAAAATTGAAGGAACGCGGGCTGGCCGTTTCAGGTGTCGGCGTGAGTGCGCTCCAGTTCAACCCGACCATCGAGGCGCAGATCGTTCAGAATTGGACGACGAACTGGCTGGTCAACGCAAAAGCCGACCACCGCCGCATCGAGCGTCTCAATACTGTTTACAGCGAAAGCGGGAAGATGAAGGCGCTTCAGGACCACGCCTTTATCCTGAGTCAGTCCATCATCCGAGATCAGCCGCGCGATATTTCAGCCGCGGTAAAAACATTGCTTCAACGCACACAGGCCGAGATCAAAATGAACGACGGCCTTCTGCGCCGCGTTACGAACGAAGTCAACGCGCTGGATGACTTGGTCAATTGGATGGAGTCAAAAGAATTATGAATACACAAGCGCAGACTCCATCCGCGTGGCAAATCGAGCGCAAACGATTCAGGACGTTGTTCCATGAATGGCTCGAAGTTCAATCGAGCAAATTCTTCGACTTGAGCATTCATGGCCCCGCGTATCGCCGGTTCAGGATATTGGCCTTGGGTGCGGGTTTTATTGCGTTCGGGTTCATCGTTCACATCCTGCTTTATGTTTTTCCTGTTTTCACGTCCGCGCCCGCGATCAGCCTGCAATCCATTCTGTTTCCATCCGCGATTATCGTTTTTCAGCTGCTCCTGATTTTGCTCATCCCTGCTTCGATTGCCATCAACATGGCAGGGAATTATCTCGCCGACGTTTTTGAACTCAAGGATGTCCGGATCGCGTGGAAATTCATCAGCGAGTTATCGTTGAGCGGGACCAGCGAAGTCCTTCACATCCGTGATGGCAAGGTCGCGGACGCGAGCCTGAACTCGTCCATCATGTTGATCGGCGGCCCCGGACGCGTCCTGGTCGAATTCGACAGCGCGGCCCTGTTCGAGGAACCAGACGGGACTCCGCATGTGATCGGCCCCGCATCTCTCGGCCCCGACAATTTGATCCTGGATGGCTTCGAGCGTTTGCGTGAACCGATCATCAACCTGCGCGACCAGTACATCGGCAATCCATCTGCCGAACCGATGACCGTTGTCAGCCGCAGCCTGGACGGGATCCCTGTCAGCGCGATTGATGTCCGTGCGGTGTTCAGCGTCCGCCGCGATGTCAAGGACGCAACGCCAACCATCGAATTGCCTTATCCGTTCAACCCGAAAAGCATCGAAGATTTGATCTATCGCCAGTCTGTGCCGGTGTTGATTGAAGGCCCGCATCCATCGGGACTTCCCTCGCATTGGACAAATGCCATGCAGGGTTTGGTGCGCGGTGCGATCACTGAATTCATGAATCAACATAAGCTCGCTGAATATCTTTCGAGCATCGGCAAGCCAGAGATCGAAGCATCCGAAAATCAGGAAGATACGATCCTGCGCGAGACGCTTCAATACTCCAGCGAGCCGCCTTCCGATACGCCGTCATCGGTGCAGCCGCCCAAGTTCCATCCGCGCACGGAATTGAGCGAAGTTTTCAGAAGATACACTGCCGGCTTTTCGAGACGCGCACGCGAGCGCGGCGTGGAACTTCATTGGATCGGTCCCGGCACGTGGAAAATTCCCGACCGGATTGCGAACGACGCGATCAGTGATCGCCATTTGGAAGCATGGCGTCTCAACCGCGAGAACATGGACCGCTCCGATCCAAGCGTGTTCGAGCAGGTCAAGGAAGAAGCGTTCCTGAACGAAAAACTTCGGCTGATCCAGAACGTTCCATTTGCGGCGCAACAAAAGAACCGCGAACTTTATTCCGAAAAAACAAAATTGATCGAAGCGCTCTTACAATCTTATCTCGATCAGATGGGCGATGCGCTCGACACTTATTACAAGAATCAGGCTCACGCTGTAGAACTGGATCAAATTGAGGAAGCTGTACTTGCAATCGAACAGCTCCTGAAAATTGCCAGCGGATCGCACGTGGTTGGCGGAGTCAGCTTGAGCCGCGTCAAGCCGCGACCATTCTCGCATCTCGACGAAAGCGTGCCTCCCGCACCTGCGTCCGAAGTCGAGGAAGAACAATACCGCACCTTGTTGACAAGGCTTGATGGCAACTACAAGCTTATCGAGCGCATGATCGCAAGCGAACGCGAACGGCATCCCGATTTCTCGCGCCTTGCGTTGATCGAACGGATTAATACTCGAATGGAAAGATATGGACGATAAAATTTCATCATGAAACCAGATTCATTTTTTGTTCTCTCATCTGAAATCAACCGCGCGCTGGAAACAAACCTGCCCATCGTGGCACTTGAATCAACCGTCATTACGCACGGACTTCCGCAGCCACAAAATGTCCAACTGGCGCGGGACATGGAAGCGACAATCAAACGCGAAGGCGCGACGCCTGCAACGATTGCCCTGCTCGACGGAAAAATCCGCATCGGTCTCTCGGACGAAGAGCTGGCGCGGCTTGCTGGTGCCAAAGCCCCGCTGAAAGTGAGTCACCGCGACTTCGCCACAGCCATCGTCAAAAAAGCAAATGGCGGCACAACCGTCGCTGGGACAATGTTTGCCGCATACAATGCCCGTATCAAAGTTTTTGCAACCGGTGGCATCGGCGGTGTTCACAAGGAAAGCTCGTTCGATATTTCAACGGACTTGCACGCGCTGGCAGAGATTCCCACGATCGTTGTGTGTGCGGGCGCTAAGGCCATTTTGGATTTGCCTGCCACACTCGAATATCTTGAAACGATGGGCGTGCCGGTCGTTGGTTATCAAACAAACACTTTCCCGGAATTTTATTCGCG
>JAJYOO010000330.1 GCA_021796155.1 Chloroflexota bacterium | reverse complement strand
AACAACGTTGACCACTGCACGCGTCTATGTCATGCTGGTTCAGTCGTTGCACTCCAACAAGCCGTTGGTTCTTCTGCTATGAGTAACACGGCTTCGCAGGTGATCCAAAATGATGTCTTCATCGTGACTGGCTCGAACACCAGCGAGAACCATCCAATCATTTCACTTCAAATGAAGGAAGCCGTCGAGAAGCATGGTGCAAAGATGATCGTGATTGACCCGCGCCGCATTGATCTGGTGGATTTCGCCGAGATGTGGCTGCCGCTCAAACCCGGTACGAACGTGCCTGTCTTTACGGCCATGGCTTATGTGATGGTCGAGGAGAACCTCGTCAATCATGATTTCATCAACGACCGCACCGAAGGCTATACTGAGTTTCTGGCCTCGCTCGAAAAGTTCACGCCCGAATATGCCGAGAGGTTATCCAGCGTGCCCGCCGAAGATATTCGTAAGGCGGCGCGTCTGTATGCCAACGCAAAGAACGGGGCCATTTATTGGGGCATGGGTATCTCGCAACTTTCGCACGGCACGGCCTCTGCGCTTGCGTTAATTCATCTCGCATTCCTCACAGGCCACATCGGACGCGATGGCACGGGGCTTAATCCCTTGCGCGGACAGAACAACGTGCAGGGCGCCAGCGACATGGGTGCAATGCCTTTTCACTATCCCGGCTACATGCGCGTCGACAATGACGACAACGCCGCAAAATGGGAACAGGCCTGGAATATCGAGTCAGGTGGTTTGAGCCGCAAGCTCGGTTTGACCACCACCGAAATTTTGAGTCACGCACACGAAGGCGGCGTGCGCGCGCTCTACATCATGGGCGAGAACCCGATGATGTCCGAGCCGAATTTGAACGAGACGCGCAAGCATATGCAGCAGCTTGAATTCCTCGTTGCCCAGGATATTTTCATCAACGAGTCCGGCGCGTTTGCGGATGTCTTCCTGCCCGCCACTCCCTTTGCCGAAAAAGATGGGACATTCTCCAACACCGACCGACGCGTGCAGCGTGTGCGGATGGCTCAACCTCCACGCGGACAATCGCGGCCCGACTGGCAGATCATCTGTGATCTGGCGCCTCGCATCGAATCCCGGCTTGGGCGGGCTACCGCTAAATGGGATTATTCCAACCCCGAACAGATCCTGCGCGAGATGGCGGGCGTCAATAAGGATTATGCGGGCATCACCTACGAGCGCATCGAAAAGGTCGGACTGCAATATCCCGTGCTGGATATGAATCATCTTGGCACACCGACTCTCTTCAAAGGCACTTTCCCACGCGGACGCGGCAAGTTCACGCCGCTCGATTATGTCCCCGTGATGGAAGAGGCCGACGATGAATATCCATTCATCCTGACCACCGGACGATTGCTCGAACACTGGCACGGCGGCACGATGACTCGCAACTCCGCGCTCAATGAGATCTATCCCGAAGCGCGCGTCGAAATGAATCCCGCCGACGCCGAAATGCACGGCATCCGCAACGGCGACCCGGTCAAGGTTCAGAGCAGACGCGGCGAGATCGTGGTGCGCGCAACAGTCACCGAGAAATCATCGGTGGGTGTGGTCTTTCTGCCCTGGCACTTTGCCGAAGCCGCCGCGAATCTTTTGACGAACGACGCGCTCGATCCACAGGCGTTGATCCCTGAATTCAAGGCTTGCGCGGTGCAGGTGTTCCCTGCACGCGAAGATGAGTTACCAAATCCAAATGTGATGTTGAGGAGAGGAAGATACTGAAAATGAGACTTCCGAAGTTTCCGAAACTTCGGAAGTCTTTGATTATGCTATACTTTGGAAATGAAGAAAGCAAATTCTTTCAAGCCTCGAAAGGTGCGCGAAGCGAAGACCAAGTATCGCGTTGGCAAGGAGTCAGACATGACTTTAGTTGAGCAAATTCAAAAACGTTTATTGAAATTGTCGCCCGACAAACAACGCGTGGTGCTTGATTTTATTTCGTCATTGCAATCTTATTCGCGCAAGTTGCCTGAATCAACAGCGAAAGTGAAACATGGAAAGCGAATCAAAGAATTGTTGACTCAATTAGCGGCAATGAATGTTTTTTCTGATATTGTTGATCCCGTGGACTGGCAAAGAAAGATTCGTAGAGACAGACCCTTGCCTGGGCGTGTGGCATGATCCTCGCCGATAGCAACCTCATCATTTACGCTGCATCAGGAAAATATCCCAAACTTGTTGAATGGTTTGCAGAAAATAAGCCTGTTACTTCGGCGATAAGTCTCGTGGAAGTATTGGGTTATCACAAGCTCAAAGCGAATGAAAAGTCGGTGTTGGAAAATCTGTTTGCTGAATTGAACGTGATCTATCCTTCGGTCGAGGTCTTTCAAAAGGCAATTGAGTTGAGACAACAACGCAATGTCTCTGTGAGCGATGCCTTGATCGCAGCGACTGCTATTGCCCATGACCTCACCTTCGCTACGCACAATGTATCTGATTTTGACTGGATTGAATCTTTGAAGTTGATAGACCCGCTTGAAGAAATGGTATAAGTGTGTAATGCAGGTGTTCCCCGCGCGGGAGGATGAGTTGGCGAATCCTGAGATTGAGGTGAGGAGGGGGAGGTATTAGGTTCTTCCGAAGCAAGTTCTAATCAAAATATCCGAAGCCTATGACTTCGGATATATTTTCTACTTTTGCAAGATAGTTTCGATTTGTCTTATTGCGTTTTCTTCAACTTCACTGGCTTCATCTTTTTTTTCATAAGCACTTACAACTAACCCGCCAATTTTTTCTTGTATTTTTATTGGGGCGCCAGGTATCCAAATTTTTCCAGTGTCTTTGGCAGTAATTTCATCAATAACCCCACCATAAGTTTTAGAAAGGATTTGGTGTTGACCGTATAAAGTAGATAGAAAAGCCGCAATATAGCCTGGATGTCCCTTTAGATGATCAGGCAAAATTCGTAAGATGTGTTGTGACGCCGCCCATTTATCGCGCCTTGAAGAAACCAAACCTATTCGTCCAATTGTGCCAGAGCAAGTAACAAGTACCCAACCTTTTTCAACAATCCATCGTTCAATATTTGCCTGTTGAGAAAGGGAAAGATATTTTAGGTCAGCGGGATACATTTGTGGCAAGTGTGAGCCTTGCAGGAAAGGTATCCCATATTCTTTGGCTACATAGATTCGCTTGAACCTTGGAGCAACAATAATATCTTTTACCAAATTCTCTAGTAAAGTAAGTTTATATTTTCCATCTTTCATAAGACTAATGGCTGTCTTAGCAGTGGGAACATGATATGAACCATCAAAACGGTCGTTTAATTCATGTGCACTTGCTGTAAACGCCTGCGGATGTGGGATAGATGGGCGATTCGTCGTTTTTTGTTTTGGCTCTGGCAAATAAGGAACAAACTTGTCATCGAAAATCGATAACCCTAATTCTTTATGCAAAAGTTCATCGGCTTCGTCGGGCAAGTTGTTTGCTTGGTCGCGTAAGTCATAAGCCTTCAGGATTTGTTTATGGATTTTTTGTTGTGTCTCTTCATCAACCAAAGGAATAGGCACGCTTGCTATGTGATGTGGCTCTAAATGCTTAATGGTAGCACCATATTGGTCTTTTGCAATCAATGCTTGACCAATCCAACATGGTTTTCTCAAGAACCAATTTTTCAGCCCGGGAATCCAGCGGACGCCACGAATCTTGCGGATTTTCTCCATGATTTGCTCCAACGCATCACAAAGTTTGAGATCCGTCAAGCTTTCTTGAGAAAACCATTCTCGTCCAGTTGCGGAAAAGTCG
>JAJYOO010000329.1 GCA_021796155.1 Chloroflexota bacterium | reverse complement strand
GCGGGATCAAATTGATGAGCGACGTTTTGCCGGAGCCGGTCTGCCCGATCAGCGCGACGAGTTGATTCGGCTCGACGACGAGATCAATGTCTTTTAACGCGACCGACTTCTCGTCCGCGTAACGAAGCGAGACGTGGTTGAATTCCACGCGCCCGCGCAGCGTCGGAAGTTTGACCGCGTCCGCAGGCGATTGGATTTCCGGATCATGTTCCAATATCTCAAGCACGCGCTGGGCGCCAGCTTCCGCTTCACCCATTCCATTGACGAGCCAGGCAATCTGCTGAACCGGCGTGGACAACATCAGCATGTAAGCGTTGAATGCCACAACTTCGCCGACGGTCATCTTGCCCTGTAAAACCATCTGGCCGCCAAACAATAGAATCAAAATCGTGCCGACCGTGATAAGCAGGGTTGTGGTCGGCATGACTTTTGACCATTCGCTGAGCACCTTGATGCGCGAGTCGAAATATTGTTTATTGATTTCATCGAAACGGTCAATCTCGTACGGCTCACGCGCGAAAGCGCGCACAACCTGGACGCCGGTCACGTTTTCCTGCAAGCGCGAGGATAGACTGCCCAGCATGAAATCAACTTTATAAAAAAGCTTGGTGATGCGGTCGCCGAAATCGGTCGTCATCATAACCATTGGGATGAGTGGCAGCAACGAAATGATCGCAAGCGTAAGATTCAACGACGCCAGAACCGCGATCACGCCGACGGCCATGAATAACAATTGAACCATCTGAATCACACTGTCACCAGTAAAGTTTTGGATGGAACGCACATCTTCGATGCAGCGCGAGATCAACTGTCCGGATTGCGTATGATCGTGGTAGGTGAAGGGCAGGTATTGAATCCGGTTATACAAGGAATTTCGGATGTCATAACCGATACGCGCCGCTGTCCAGGCAGAAAGATATTGCTGGACCAAGTTGAGAGCCGCAGTGGCAAGACCGAGGCCGAGCAGCATCAGCGCGGCGCGGCCAATGTATCCGATGTCGCCGCGCAGGAGTCCATCGTCAATCACGTTCTGCAAGATCAACGGAACAACCAGCCCCAGCACTGTGACAACCAGCAGCACGGATAAGTTCGCGCTGATCTGCCAAAGGTAGGGGCGCATAAAACGTCGAAGGCGGATTAAATGTTTCATAGGCGAGGTGTTAGCATACCATGTTAGACGGTTCGATGCCAGTGATTATTCCACACCTACATAACCATGATTTTCGTCATTTGTTACCGGCGAATCGTTTGTCTAATTTCCCAGAATGAAGTTTCGATCAAACACCAACCGCCCGCATAAAATGTGGGCGGCTTTATCTATCGAGATCATTTTAGTGACATGCAGGATTTCAAATCAAGTCTATTAATCCATCTTTGTTTATCTGTCTCGCTTTAACACCGCGGTAAGAAACCAGACCAGCAATAAAATGCCGGGAACTATCACGCAGAGATAAAAATTGAAATAATAATACTGCCTGCCAATGCCGGTGAGAAGCGTCCAGGGCCACGGAAAAATGCACGCCAGGACCATGTCCCCTGCCCTGGCATTCAGGATGATCGGCCCAACACAATACATCCCGATGCCAAGCGCCAGCAAAAGAATCAGAAATACAACGCCAAGCGCGAGAAAAATCTTTTTGTCAAGCAAGATTCATTTTCTTTCGACGCAGCAAGGTCAAGCGAACTACAAATCCACCGCCAGGCAAGTCAGCGTTTGCTCCACGCCGGGAATCGGCTGGATCTTCGATGCGGTAATCGCACCCAGCTTGGCGACATCCGTCGTCTCGACCTCGGCCACCGCATCGTACGGGCCGAACGTCATGTGCGCTTCCGACACGCCTTCCACTTTGGAGAGACTCCGCACCACATCCTTCACGTCACCCGCACGAATCTTGATCAGAACATACGCTTTCATTTTTGCTCCTTTGGATCATGATTTGCTCGAACGCAAAAAGATCGCCCAATACACCGCGGCTACCAGCACCGCGCCGCCGATGATATTTCCAATCGTCACCGGCAAAAGATTATTCAACAAGAAAACCGGCCATGTGAGTTTATCCAGATTCCCAGCTTTGTCGCCAATGGTTTGTATAAATGCGGGATCAAATCCTTTAACCAGCAGCGCGTACGGAATGTAATACATGTTGGCAACGCTGTGTTCAAACCCCGCCGCGACAAAAGCTGTAATGGGAAAGATGATCGCGAAAATTTTATCAACCGTACTACGCGCGCTATGCGTCAGCCAGACCGCCATACAGACCAATGCGTTGCACAAAATTCCAAGTGCGATGGCCTGGATGAAAGTCAAATCGCATTTTGCTGCCGCAGTCTTCAACGCATTGACGCCGACGGTGTTTGCGCCGAACGTATATTGTTTCGTGAAGAACATCAACAACGCGGTCGCAAATGAGCCGACAAAATTTCCGATATAAACAATGATCCAATTGCGAAGCACAGCCTGCGCTTTGATCTTGCCACTGGCCCATGCCATCACGATCAGGTTATTGCCGGTGAACAATTCCGCGCCACCAACCACAACCAAAATCAAGCCCAATGAAAAGACGAGACCCGCCAGCAGCCGAACAACGCCATACGGCAAACCGGCACTGAACGCCGCGCTCCCATCCGGTGCGGTCACGACGCCACTTCCCGCGCTGACCGTTGTGGCAAAGATCGCTCCCAAAGCGATGAACGCGCCCGCCAAAATCGCCAGCATGAACATTTTCAAAAACGGCATCTCGGCCTTACGCACGCCGAGGTATTCCGCGCGCGTCGCCATTTCCTGCGGCAGCAGTGCGTCAATGCGAAGTTCGCTCATACATTCTCCTCGATGAAAACATCAGACTGAACGACTACGACCAGCCCACGCCACCAACCCAGCCGCGACGACTGCAACGAGCACGATCGCGACGACTGCGCCTCCGGCTCCCGCGGGGGCCGAAACGGGTGCAACCGGAACAGGCGTTTCTGTGGCTGTGGGCGTATCCGTTGAAATGACAAAAGTCGGCAGCGGCGTGAACGTGGACAAATCGCGCGTCGCCGTGGCGGACGCCAATGTCGGCGTCCCTGTTCCAACTTTGGCTATAAATAATTTCTGCCCCTCATAAATGGTATCCGAAGTCAAGTTATTATAAAGTTTGATCTGGTTGACCGTGGTTTTATACGCCGCTGCAATTTGTGAAAGTGATTGTCCCGGCAAAACGGTGTAATAAATGATCCCATTTTGATCCGGTGTGTTGACAAGAGCCATCGCAATCGTCGGCTCCTGCGATGGAGCCGTACCGCTGACAACTACAATCGCGGTGCCATTTCCTATTGAGGAACCGGAAGGCGGCTTCGAGTTCGTGGAAAGCCCGGCATCAATAACAAAATAACTCGTATTGCCATCGCTGGCTACACCTGCGCCGACATCAGCCAAATTCGGCGAAAGCATCGTACCTTGATGTGCGGCGTCCGCCCAGCCCGGTGAATACACAACGCTCGATGCCGAATTGTAACTTCCTGCCAGCCAGTTTTCCGAAAAAAATCCGCCAGAAACGGGATAACCCGCCGCGATCGCGCGGTCAATCGGGCGCGTCCCGCCGGGGCCGATATGACCATAAACGCCGCCGGTCGAAGCCAGATAATCGGCCTGGTTCTGGGCAATCGTCATCAAAATGGAATTGACGTTATACGGAGACAATCCATTTGCCGCGCGCAGCGAGTTGACCGCGGCTACGAGATCATAGCTATTTACCGCAGAATCGAACCGACGTTCCAAG
>JAJYOO010000328.1 GCA_021796155.1 Chloroflexota bacterium | reverse complement strand
TGCGTTACGGACAAATGCACCGCAACACATTTATTGCGTCGCCAAAACTTTTACGCCCAAAGCTTCAATTCATTGACCGCGATATTTAAGTGGAACAAGAAGACTCGATCTTGCATTCGGATATACCGGTTTGAAGCCGGGCGTGGATTCGCTCAGACGCAGGATCCGCCCGCTAAGGAAGGGCAAAATAAAATGTCCTGCGAGAGCCGTGCTTTGCGTGCTGAATTTTCCGTCGCGGTTGTCATATTCGCGGACGAGTCTGCCATCCATCGAGGGAATATATAGAGCGATCAACTCGGTACTGAACGAACGAGAGAGAAGACCAAATACGCGCCGCGCGATCTGATCAAGGTTTTGAGCCGACGAAACGGTGAGAGCAAAATCGTTAAGTAATGCAAGGCGGCGTAAATAACCGGTCATCTCATTAAATGTGACGATGACTTCCACCGACGGCGAGATTCGCTTTGCCAGTTCTCTCAACCGCTTCCATTCTTCCTGATGGAATTCACGTGTGCCCCATAAAGCCACAGCTCCGATCAAACGATGTCCAATCACAAGCGGCAGGCATACCCAATATTGGGTATTGGATTTTCGCGCAGCGTGCGGCAGGTGTTTCCATTCCGAGCGGTCTTTCCCGGCTGCAATCTCTGTCAGCGTGCGATTCATCCGTCTCAGAAGGCTGTTCGATTCAATGGCCAAAGAAAGGCCGATGGCATGGGGATCATTGGATTGAGCCAGAATATCGAGCGTGTCGCCGCGTCGGATGGCAAGCCACGCACCCTGGACATTGACGATCTTAAGAAAATTTTCCAATACATGTTCCAAGGAACTGGGCAGGTCAAACGGAAGTTCGCCCTGTAAACTTGGCAAATAATTCTCGGCATTGGTATTCGTTGGTTCGGGCGGTTGAATTAAACCAGCTACAAGCCGCCAAACACGTTGCGCCGAGGCGCTTTGCTGGTTCGCCCCAACAAGGACAACTCGAGAATCATCGGCGACCGGATAAACGAACAAACGATTCGCTTCCAACTTGACGTCGGGCGGCAGCGACGCCGAACGCGTGGCATCACCTTTGAGTGCGATGGCCAGCCACGAGTCAACCGATTCCTGCGCGAGGAATTTCGTCAGCGCCGATTGCTTCGACTTTGGCAAACGGTGGGACGCGCGTATGAGCCAACATCCACCTTCGCGCTCGGCAAGGGCAGCCCAGGACGAGCGCGTGATCTGGCAAGCTTCCCGAAGTTGAAAATCAAAATTGCGACTCATCGAATCTCTACAAAATTATACAGCACGACCGGATGGTACAATAGTCCGCGTTATGGCTGATTTAACTGTGGTCGGCGGCGGGTTGGCTGGAAGTGAAGCAGCCTGGCAGGCTGCCGAAGGCGGACTTCGCGTTGACCTTTATGAGATGCGACCATCAGTTTCGACTGGCGCGCACGAAACGGAATACCTTGCAGAATTGGTTTGCTCGAATTCGCTCGGCTCGAATCTTCCCGATCGCGCTTCCGGTGTTCTGAAAAATGAACTGCGTCGATTGAAATCCATGTTATTGGAATGTGCCGAAGCCGCGGCGCTTCCCGCAGGAGCGGCATTGGCCGTTGATCGTGAAATCTTTGCACGACAAGTTACTGAACGAATCCAAAACCACCCACACATAAATGTCATTCGCGAGGAAGTGACAGAGATTCCGCGCGGGCTCACGATCATTGCGTCGGGACCGCTGACTTCAGACAAATTATCAAAGGAAATTGAACGCCTCAGCGGACGCGAGCATCTTTTCTTTTTCGACGCCATCGCACCGATTGTGGCACGCGACAGCATCAACATGGAAGTCGCGTTCCGCGGCTCACGTTATGAGCAGGATGATGACGGCGATTACATCAATTGTCCATTTACAAAAGATGAATACTACAATTTTGTTGACGCATTGCTCCACGCCGAACGAATCGGATTACGCTCCTTTGAAGAAGCAATCCACTCCGGTGTGACTGCCGGACATTTTTTTGAAGGCTGTCTGCCGGTTGAAGTCATCGCCGAACGCGGAAAAGATTCGCTGGCGTTTGGCCCAATGCGCCCGGTCGGACTCAAAGATCCGCACACAGGCAAACGGCCTTACGCGGTCGTTCAATTTCGACAGGATAATCTCGCAGGAAATCTTTATAACCTTGTCGGTTTCCAAACCAATCTGAAATATCCAGAACAGCAACGCATCTTTCGGCTCATCCCCGGTTTGGAAAAAGCAGAATTTGTGCGTTACGGACAAATGCACCGCAACACATTTATTGCGTCGCCAAAACTTTTACGCCCAAAGCTTCAATTCATTGACCGCGATGATTTATTTTTTGCCGGACAAATCACCGGCGTAGAAGGTTATATGGGCAACATCGCAACCGGTCTGCTCGCGGGAGTCAATGCGGCTTTGTTTCATAAAGGCGAGCCATTGATCACGCTTCCGCCGACAACCATGCTCGGCGCGTTGTGTCATTATGTGACTCATGCAGACTTGAAAGACTTCCAACCGATGAAAGCCAATTTTGGAATCCTTCCGCCGCTTGAGGAAACGAAGCGATTAGGCAAACGCGAGCGTGCTAAAGCCTACGCCGACCGCGCACTGGCTGATCTTGAAAACATGCTGGTTGCTCAATGAATAAACGAAACAAAATTATTTATCTATCCATCATTGGACTTTTGCTGACCGCACTTTTGGGATGGTATGCGCGTGCGTTCATCCTGGACCGGGAGCGGGCGTCCGATAAATTCAGCGGACAGCGCGCTTACGCCGACGTTCAAACGCAAGTCGCATTCGGGCCGCGGATCCCCGGGTCGGACGCGCACGCCAAATTCCTGGATTGGCTGCGAACGGAACTTGAGTCCGCAGGCTGGCAAGCTGAGATTCAGCAATCTACTTCAATGGGACATCCCATCCAAAATTTGGTTGCGACGCGCGGCACGCAACCGCCGGAATTGATTCTCGGTGCACATTATGATTCGCGCTTGTGGGCCAACCGCGATCCCGATCCTGCCAAACAGCAGCAACCCGTCCCTGGTGCAAACGATGGTGCGTCTGGCGTCGCAGTTCTTCTTGAATTGGCAAGAACCCTGCCAGAAAATTCAATGCCGGTTGAAATGGTTTTCTTCGATGCGGAAGACAACGGTGAAATCCCCGGCTGGGACTGGCTACTTGGTTCAAAAGCTTTTGTTCAATCCATGACCGTCAAGCCGAAGGAAATGATTCTGGTTGATATGGTCGGTGGGGAAAACTTGAGCCTGCCAATGGAAGGAAGTTCCAATGTTTCACTCCGCGCTTCGATTTGGAGTACCGCCGCGAAGCTGGGTTACGGAAATATATTCATCCCGCAGGTAAAGTACAACATCGAGGACGATCATTGGCCGTTCCTCCAGGCTGGCATTCCGGCTGTGGATATCATTGACATTGACTATCCTTACTGGCACACCACGTCAGATACACCCGATCACGTTTCGGCGCAAAGTTTGCAGGTCGTCGGCGACGTATTGTGGACGTGGATCACCCAGCAGAATCAGCAATCAAATTAAAATCCACGGAAGACGCAGTTCGGCGTAAACTTGGAATAATCGAGGAAATCACCCATTCAATGAAAGCTGCCGAGCTTTTGACACAAATCCGCACAATATGGTTACAGCGCGTTTCCACCAGCATGGCACGCGGCACAAGTACGCGTCAGCCTTTTGGTCAACAACTTGCGCGTTTTTATGATTGTCTTGAGCAAGCCGTGGCAAGCGGCAA
>JAJYOO010000327.1 GCA_021796155.1 Chloroflexota bacterium | reverse complement strand
ACCTGGGCCGAAATCGGAACGCATTGGATTCCCCCAGAATTTCAAGTCAATGGCGTTGGATTGACATCTGCGCAGGATCAAAGTGACTTGGGCATCCCTGCCGACTTCGACTACTTCGAGATGACCGAAGGCTGGGGCTTCCTGCCGGAAGGTTTCCATGACGGCGAGCAGAACGATGTTCCCAGTTGGGCCTGCAATGTAAATGGCTGGACGGCGGACCCGGATGATCGCATGGCTGACCTGGCCGTAGAGGTTGATGTAGACGGCGCAGCGCTTCCAGACTGGCTTTACGCCGGCGAATATAGAGAAGACCTCGATAATGCCGGAGTCTGTGTGGACGGAAACTGTTCCTTCTCCAAATCGTTATGGGGAACGATCTCCTCGTACGAGCCGCATTCCATCGTTGTCTACGCACAGGATATCCCCTCAGGCGAATGGGTACAACTCAGTAGCTCGCCAAAAGACCTTACCTGCCGCACCTACGACATCTATGCCTATGATCCGTTGACCGGCACAACCCAACAGATCACAAACCTTCGCGACACTGACGAATACAACCCAAGCTGGTCGCCGAACGGCAAACTGGTCGCCCATGATGTTGTGAGAGACACGCCATATGGAACATACCAAAGTATTTACATCACCGATGTCAAGACTGACGTGAGCACTCCGCTGGCTGGCACGGAGAATGGCGGCAATGATGCGGCCTGGTCACCGAACGGTAAATGGATTGCCTTTGACCGTCCCAATGAGCCTGACCCGGCTTCAAATTCCAGTATCTATATTGTTCCAACTGGCGGCGGCACCCCAATATTTGTAAGGGACAATGCAGTTAGCGCGGATTGGGCACCCAACGGGAAGCGTTTGGTTTTCCAGAATCAAATGGATGAATCCATAATAACGATTGCCGTGGATGGAGGCAAAGGCGGCGAAACATTCATCGCCGCGAGTGGAACGAATCCAGCCTGGTCGCCAGATGGAAATTGGATCGCGTATGAGAATAACGGTGACATTTGGAAAGTGCAAGTGAACGTTCAAGGTACTACGTTTGGTGACCCGATTCAAGTTACAAGTGGTCCATTCTGGGATGGTCATCCTACATGGTCTGCTGATAGCGCGATGATCGTTTACCACAACGGTTTCAACAATGCTGATTATGACCTTTGGACGATTCCGGCTGCGGGCGGTGAACCTACATGGCTGACGGGCGCGCCCAACTTTGGCGATTACGATCCCGCATATGCCAAGAACAGTTCCACAGTTGCCTATGGAAGCTTCTCCCCCGAAGGACAAACCGAACGTACCTGGGTCGCTGCCTTTACGTACAACGCGGGCACCTGGGATGTAGGAACACATACCTATCAATTCTGGATTCAAGGTGCGCCCAGTGGCAGCGAGCAATCCTTTGTCGTTGACAGCAACGCTCCATCTTACGATGGACTTGCCTTGATCCGTCCATTGAATACGCTGCGCGCTCAAACCCCGGATGGCTGCGCGAATGTCGATGCGATCAATCCAGCCCAGGAAACGCAATTCCATATCGGCTGGACGTTTGACGGCATCCACGCAGACGCACAGGCATTCTTCGAGTCCCTGATGGCTCAAGTACGCTGGGATACCACAGACCCAGCGGACATGACGATGCATGAGATCTTCCCACTCACGCCCGCGGTCGATTGGTCCAGTTACACTTGTACATTCACTTCGCCATAGTCATAGCGTGTTCACACCTGACCAACACTCGATCTTCAAGATGGGGAGGAACAATCCTCCCCATTCCGAAAAGCTGTACATCCTGTTCTGAATAATTGAGGAATGTCATCAATGAAACGGCTTTCTCTTCTCACTCTGATTTTTGCAGCTCTTTCGCTCACCTTCTTTCTACTCTTGATCTTTCTCAGGATTCCCTCTCCCTTTTATCCATTGATGAGCATACAGGACACTATAGACATCCTGACACCCTTAATACTGATTCCAGTCTACTGGATGATGTTCAAAGGCGCCACGCAAGGCAAGATAAACCTAACAAGTGAAATTGCCTTCATGATTATGACCGCCTTCTGGGCGGCGGGACAGGGAATGCATCTCTCAGCCAATTCCATTGATAATTTGATTGGCAATCTCGCCAAGAATCAGGTAATTGACGTATCCGCGACAGATATATTCCGCCTCACATATTTCTATGATGAATATCTCAGTCATTACCTGTGGCATATTGGTATCTTCGGATTGGCCGCGCTGCTGGTTTTCGAGGGATGGCGTCAACCAGCTGATGAGAAAACAGACTGGCGAATGGTCATCCCAGCCGGAATTCTTTACGGCTTCACTTATTTCTGTTTTGTTGACGAGGGAAACACTTTACCCATTGGGCTTCCCTTTGCTGTTATTGTGACCTTGCTATTTCTCGTGTGGGGTCGGAAGAAACTTGCACAGCAACCCATTCTGGCTTTTTTCTTTGTGTCTCTCTTGGTGGCGGCTCTATTGTTCGCCATTTGGGGCCTCTATTGGGGCTGCTTCCCGCCAATCCTAGAGCCGACACATTGTTAAACGCCTATTTGTTTTTGTAGGGACGCGGCGACGCTATGTCCCTACAGATTTTAAAAACCATTCCACTCGCAAACCTTCTCAATTATCTCACCTGCATCCGCTTCTTTGCGCGATGAAGCATCACCGGGATCGGCAAAAGGTTTGTTTGTCAGTGCGGAGAAAACCGCCGCCGCGCCATTGGCAACATTAACTGGATCATATCCGCCCTCGAGCACAAAAACGATTTTGCCATTGCAATGTTCTTCAGCTAAATCAACCAATTTTTTTGAGAGCATATAAAAACCAGCGCTGGATAATCCAAGCGTGGTGATGGGGTCATTCCAGTGTGCGTCAAAACCAGCCGAAACCAAAATCATTTCGGGTTTGAAAGATTTAATGAATGGCAAAAAGATTTCGTTTGCAATTCGTTCAAAGGGTTTATCACCCGAACCGGTCGGCAATGGCACATTGATGATTCGCTTTTTGGCGTGCGGCGCTTCCTCGTACCAGCCTGTGCCGGGATAGATTCCCCATTGATGCGTTGACAAATACGCCACGCGTTCATCGTCAATGAACGCAGCTTGAGTCCCGTTGCCGTGATGTGCGTCGTAATCCACGATGGCGACGCGATTGATTCCACTCGTCAACGCGTCACGCGCCGCGATGGCGATGTTGTTGAAAATGCAAAATCCCATCGAACGATTCGGTTCAGCGTGATGTCCCGGCGGGCGGACAACGGCAAAAGCATTTCGGGCTGATCCGCTCAATAGTGCGCGCGTACAACTCAACGTCCCGCCAGAAGCGAGAAGCGCATCATCGAACGAAGTCCGAGTCACAAACGTCGGTGCAGAGTCAATGATCGCTGGTCCCTGTTTGCAGATATCTTCCAAAGCTTCAATCAGTTTCGGATGATGCACACGCGCGACTTCCTCGCGCGTTGCGGGGGTCACATCCAATTTTTGTGCGCCAAAAGAATCGAGCCGCGGCGCTAACAAGTCAAAGCGTCGCGGCTCTTCGGGATGATCGGGATAAAAATGTTTCAGCGAAGGAATGAATGAATATGCCGTGGTCATGAAATCATTATACATGTCCTTAAACGATTGCCAGGTGGCACTAAAGTGTCACCTGGCAACCTTGAGGGGGGAGGGACACCACCGTCAGTCAACATGGGGGGGGCATGCGGACCGATTTGTCGGTGGTTGACACCTTTAATACCAGTAAAAGGGAGGGCAGGTGTCGTGTGCCTAATATACCTCCGAATTATCCAATTCACCGA
>JAJYOO010000326.1 GCA_021796155.1 Chloroflexota bacterium | reverse complement strand
TCTTCGATAATTGCTTTCAGTTCGGCCTTGCCCGCCAGAATTGCCGAGATGGTGACGAAGCGACTCTTGGTTGTGTTGGCAATAACTTGTGCCAAAGTAGTTTTGCCCGTGCCAGGCGGTCCCCACAGAATGATGGACGAAAACAAACGGTCCGCTTCGATGGCGCGACGCAGCAGCTTGCCCTGGCCGACGATGTGTTCCTGGCCGATATATTCTTCCAGCGTGCGCGGACGCATACGCGCGGCAAGCGGCGCTTCGCTTTTCATGCGTTCCTGCATGGCATGATCGAACAAATCAGGCATGACATGATTATAGCAAAAGACCGCCAGGCGGCGGTCCTCAAAAGTTGAGTTAGGTTTTGTTTAGAACGAGGCGAGTGCTTTTTGGTAATCTGTAAATGTTTCAAGGAACATGTCGAAGCCCGCAGTTTCGAAGCCGGTCCTTGTTGCCTCCGACAGATTTAATAGTTTCAAGTGCGGAGACTTGTAGGTTCCTGCGTTGATACGCTTCCGCAGTTCTTTTTCGCCGATGTCTCCATTGACCTTGCGAAGCTTGTTGAAGATAGCATTCAATGCGCGCAGGCCGGCGCTGCTCATATAGGGCACATTGGTAAGATCAATCAGGATGTAGCGCGCGCCACCTTTGATCAATTCTTCGGCTCTGGCTTCGAACTTCGTTTGGGCAGCTGAATCGATATTGCCGGTTACTTCCACTACAGTCACTTGGACGCGTCTATTTTCAGTTGAGACTTTTATTTCCACTTGTTCTCCTTCAAAACGAAATAAAGATACCATTCAATTGTATTCTATAAAACATCGCCGGTTGAAGAGATAGCTGAGTGTAGTCTAATGATAATGTGATGACTGAAAGGGCGCAGCTATGTAACACAAAATAAAAAAGGACTGCCATCTGGCAGTCCTGAATTAGTGTTGATTGATCTATCCGACTGGCTGAGGCGCCGCAGGCGTCTGTGTGTTGTCGGTCGGGGCCGGAACCGGAGCGGGCGCGGCGGCAGGAGCCGCGGGTGCCGCAATGGCTGGAGTTCCGCCCGAGCCGCGGAGATTCACCAGCTTCTTCAAAATGTCAAACCAGAATGGCGCACCTTGTGCGGCAGCTACGCCGCTGAGAAGGATGCCGAGAAATTTTCCAAGCCAACCGAAAAGATCGTTCATGGCTGGCAGGTTAACAATCAGGTTGCACCGATTTTGGGCCCAGAAATATGGGTGAACGTTTTGCCCCAGTGTCCAACCGCATTGGGTGGATGAGTCGGTGACAGGTGCGGTGGACCAGCCAAACGGAATCGCCAAGCTGTCAGCATAGTCCTGTGGCGAAATTAGGTTGGATAAAGCCTGTGTTGGTTGAGAACCAGAAGCTGTCGTTGTGGCTTGCGCGACCAGCGCCTGTCGTATCGTAGGCGCTTTCCAAAGCTGGGTCGCTATCTGAACTGTATCAATGTTGAAAAACAGCGCAATCAGCAGGCCGATCACAAAAGATAGAATTATTGCGCTGCGTTTATACCAGCCGCTGGCACGATCCTGTACGGCATTGTACCAATTCTCCATATTGGTTTGCGCCTGTGTTACAGACGTTCCCACACTGATAAGATCGTTAGTCAGATGAGGAAAGTGAATATCCATCATTTGGCTGAAGCTGGGATATTTTTGCTTCATGTTCGCAATGCCGGCATTGATTCTTTGGTCAAGGGACGGAGCACTTGTCCCCATAACTTGCTCATTAGCCGAACTGCCTTCCTTGGCAATCAAGTCTATCATGACCGTGGCAAAATCGGCGGCGTTAATATAAGAAGGCGTTCTATTTTTGCCAGGCTCGACCATTGATTGGATCAGCGGATGGGAATAGAAAGCCTGTACCAATGAGCCATCCTTCAACATGCTGGATATGGCCTTTTCCAGAGTTTTGGAGCGAAAACCCAACCACGTGCTGATCCACTCTTGAATCTGGCTGACGGCAATGCTCAACGTTAGCCAGGTGGCGACGAGGCCTATTGCAACTTCCAGGATTGCATCCAGATTCATAGCGTCCTCCTTCTAGGTTGTGCATCAAGTATATTTGACTTTGACAGCAACGACAAGCATTTTGCGGTCAGTTTATTTTTTACGGTGCGGAAAGCAGCGCGGGAATTTCGCTTAATGTTGAGATTACCGCGTCAGGCCGGATGTTGAAGCGGGGTACCGTTTTTCGGACTCGGCGCGTGAGCCAGACGCTGAACATCCCAACCTGTTCCGCGCCGACGATGTCTGCATCGAATGTGTCGCCGATCATCACGGCTTCTTGTGCGGAAATCCCAAAGTGTTGAAGCCCGACATCGAAAATGGTCGGATGCGGTTTGCGTTTTCCAAATGCGGCAGAGGAAATTGACCAATCTAAATAAGGACGAATGCCAGCCTTGTCCATGAGCATTTGTGTATTTTCATCATCTGACGAGTTGGTAATAACGCCGATGCAAAATCCATTTTCCTTCAATGCTTTTAAAGTTGGAATCGCGTCTTCCTCCACATGCCAATTCTCTTGTGTGACCGAATACATCGCTTGCAGCGCGGCGTGAAGAACTGTGTCTGAAATTTGATGATTGCCTTGTTCTTCCAAAAGTTGTTTTAGTAAGACCAGCGTCGTTTCTTCTTTGGTGTCGCTGCCGCGGCGATGATAATAAAGATCGAGCAAACCGCGAAAGCCACGATACATTTGCTGGTTGGCTTGCAGTCCGGCATTGTGCAATGTATCAAGCAATGCCTTGTCTGCGCGTTCGTAGAACGGCGTCCACGGATCTTTTTCGTAAATCAGCGTATTGCCGAGATCAAAGAAAACAACACGAATGGAGTTCTTCATGAGACAACGCGTGAGCGTGTGTAAAGATAGATTAAGACCGCACCCAGTACAATGGCGGGAAGAACGATGAGTCCAGCTTCGGGGCCAAACGCGCCGCCGGTCCAGATCTCGGGACCGGAAACGGTGATGCGGGTCAGCGGATAAATACTTAAGCCGCTGACGGGAAAGCCGAAGACCACACCTTCAAAAAAATTCCAACCGATGTGCAGTCCGATGGAAAGCCAAAGTTGTTTTGTGCGAACATAGCCGTATGCGAGAAACAAGCCGGCAAAGAATATTCCCGCCGCGCCAACCCAGGTGGCATTCGGATTGCCAAGGTGAAGCGCGCCGAAAATTGCGGAAGAAATGATGACACCCCAAAATAAGTTGATGCCGCTGGCAAGGGTTTGCAGATGATAGCCGCGGCTGAGGAGTTCTTCATTCCAGCCGACAACGACGAAGGCAATCAAAAAGAGCAGCGATTGAAATAGCGCAGTTGGGATTGAATCGAATTGCCAGGCAAAGCCGTTGAGTTTAATCCATCCAAGAGCGGACATGGCAGCGAAGATGGAACCCATCATGAGGAACGTGATGCCGATGCCCGTCAGAACATCATAAAGAATCTTGATGTCAAGTTTCAAGCCAAGGCTGACAAACGAACATCGGTCGAGAAAGCGTCTGGCGATGTAAACCGACGCGGTCACCGCGATCAATTCGATGAATTCGTTGACAGCAAAGAACACAGTACCGGATGTGTCGCCGCGCAAAATGTAAACGATGATCCCAACTGGAAAGCCGATGATGACTGTCAACAATAAGAATAGAATCGTTTGAGTTAACAGTCGCCATCCTGCGCGTAATCGCGGTTCGTTGGATGAAATGAAAATTTTTGAGAAAATACTTCTTTCTTTTGCATATGCTTGCTCTTCCATTCATCCGCCTTTCAAATAGATTCCCTTTGGATCCAATTCTTCGGTAGGATTCTT
>JAJYOO010000325.1 GCA_021796155.1 Chloroflexota bacterium | reverse complement strand
TCACAGCACTGGGCGGATCGCCGCTCGACTTTGAAAAAGTCCGTGATGAATATCTTGGTTATTACGCAGAGATCAAACCATTCATCACAGAATTATTTTCCATCGTCCAAAATGGATTGAAAGCTGGAAAGAAATTTTTGCTCGAACAGGCGATGGGTTCGATCCTCGATACGGATTGGGGCACGTATCCATTTGTCACAGCTTCGACAACGCTCGCATCCGCGGCCACGGGCGGACTTGGAATCCCGCCGCGCGAGATCACGCGCATCATCGGCGTGACCAAAGCCTACACCACACGCGTCGGCGCGGGACCCATGCCGACCGAAGTCAAGGATGACGCGCACGCGGAAAAAGCTCTCAGTGAAGTCGCCGCCACAACAGGACGCATCCGCCGCGGCGGCTGGTTCGACGCGGAGATTGTCCGGTTTGCATCACAAGTCAACGGCATCAACCAATTATTTGTAACCAAGTTGGATGTGTTGAGTGAGTTCGATGAGATCAAAATATGCACCGGTTATGAGTTCAACGGGAAACGCGTGCATTATCACGATCTGGATTCTTATCAGCTTGATAAAGTCAAACCGATTTATAAAACGGTCAAAGGTTGGAAGGAAGATATTCGCGGCATCCGCAAATTTAAAGATTTGCCCGCGCGAGCGCGGGTGTATGTTGAAACGATCGAAAAATTAGTTGGCGTGAAAATCGGTTGGGTTGCAAACGGGCCTGAACGCGAGGCGGTAATAAAAATGTAGGGGCGAATGGCATTCGCCCCTACGCATTTTATTTCTGTGGCGGCGCAAACGTCGCTTCGACCGTCATGCCCCAGCGGATACGCGGGTCAACCGGATTATCCACGAGGATGCGAACGTTATAAACAATGTCGCCGCCTTGCTTCGTGAATGCTCCGCTGATGGTTTGAACCGTGCCAGTGAGTTTCACATCCGGCAGCGCATCGGGAACCATCGTAACCTTTTGACCATCCGCAAGTTTGACAACTTCCAATTCAGTTAAATCATTCGTTTCGACAATCCATTGACTCGGATCGGTCACGCTGACGGCAACCGTTCCAGGCCCAACCTGCTGGCCCAGGTCCACGCTGACATCCGCCACCATGCCATCGAACGGCGCTTTCAATTCAAAGTTGTTGAGCGCATCCTGCGCCGCGGCGACTTGCGCCTTGGCATTATCCAAACGCGCCTGAGCCACTGCAAGTTGATCGGCATTCGCACCATTAGCAGTGAGATCATATTGATATTTTGCTTCCGCTTCGGCGGATAACGCGGCGTCCAGAGTGGCGCGCGGATCATCACGCTCGCGCATCACCGACTCAAGATTTGTGACCGCTTCATCATAGGCCTGTTGTTTGTTCTTCAAGCGATCTTCGGCATCACGATATCGTCCGCTGAGCGGGTCGAGATTTTTGACCTGGTCAAAGTTTGCCTGGGCGTCGGAAAGCTCAGTCTTGCGCGTCGCCAATGTATCCTGTGCGGCGCTGATTCGATTCCCAAGATCGCGCAAATCCAAACCATCCCATTTTTTCTGCGCGTTCTCGCGGGCGATCTGCGCGTTCATATAAGCGGTCCAAGCCTGGGCGCGCGCGCCGCTTGCATCACGGTTGAGCGCGTCGAATGCCTGTTGAGCAGACGTCAATTCCAATTGCGCCGAGGTCAATTGAGCGTTTGCCGAATCGTAGCTATCCAACTTTGCTAACGCATCGCCCTTCTTGACTTGATCACCAATCTTGACCATGATGTCGGCCACACTTCCGCTGCCCTGGAACGCGAGATTCACAGATTGACTTGGCCGGATGTGTCCCTCGGCAATGACCGTTCCCGCGGGTATGTCGGTCGGCGTTGGAGTTGTCGAGGCCGGTTGACTCCCGCAAGCAGACAAAACGAACGCAAGGATCAATAAAGCAAACATCGAGAATTTCATTTTCATCTTTCACCTTCCTTCAAAATCACTGTAGGGGCGGATGGCGTCCGCTTTGGGCGAATGCCATTCGCCCCTACAAATTATTCATACGCCAGCACTTCACGGATCGTCAACCGCGCCGCGTTACGCGCCGGCAAAATGCTTGCAACCACAGACAAGACAAGAATCAATGCCAGCCAAATGAGATAACCGGTAATCGTAAACACGGTTTTAATCGGTGTTTCAAATACCGCGAGACTAACGATGTAAGACAACAAATACGTAAACGGCATAGATAAAATAATAGCCAGTCCAAACGAAATCAAACCGATCACCATGCCTTCAGCGATCACCGTCCGCATGATGATGCTGTCCACCGCGCCGATGGCGCGCATAATTCCAATTTCACGCGTACGTTCGAGTACATTCATCCCCATCGTCCCGGCCAAACCCATCGAGCCGACGGTCGCGGTCAGCAGCGCCATGATCAGCAGGAACGTTACCAGCGTGTCCAAACTTTGGGAGGCAGTATCGAGCGAAGCCAGTCCCGCTTGCGATTGCAGGACATTGAATCCGTGGTCGCGAAAATAATGGTCAAGCGTATCCGCCATTTGGTCTTGATAGGCGCGGCTATGTTGAATCGTCACAACGCGAAATGAAGTGGATTGATTTGCAAGGTCGTTAATCTGCTCTACATATTCAAGCGGCGCATATCCCAGAACGCCTTCCTGCCCGACAAATTGGAAAATGCCAACGACCTGCCATTGTTCCGTGCGCCCGTTGACTTTCAGCGACATGAAATCCCCCGGCTTCAAATTCGGAAAATATGGGAGCACCGATTCGCTGACTGTGAGCTTACGTTCGTCGCTTGGTTGAATCCATCGGCCAGAAATGAGAATAGGTTGGACCAACTTGCTGTTTGCCGGGGGCGCGACAATGTTCAAGGTATCAACCGTGGAACCGTCGGGACGCAGCATATCCGCACTCAGTCCCTGCCAGCCTTCAACATATTCAACGCCCGGAATCTGCATCGCCAATTGTTGAACTTCGTGGACGCGATACGGTTGTGTGAAATCAAGTTCCACGTCCGCGCGGAAATAATTTCCGATTGCGCCAATGTAATCGTGCAGCGTCACGCGCACGTTGAACACCGCGATGAAGATCGCGCCGCCCATTGTCAATGTGAAGAGCGTCAGCATGAGGCGGCCGCGTCGGCGGAATGTGTTTCGCAATGAAATCAAAAGTGGACGCGGGATATGAATGCCGCGATGCGACAACGCGACAGTGACGCGCGTCTGGAATTTTTCCCACGCTGATTCTCGCTTCGGACCGCGGTGAAGCGGTTTGCCCTCCGCCCGGGCCAAATCTCCGCTGATGGCTTTCAGCACGGTGACTTTCGATCCGCTGAGAACCGGCACAAGTCCGGCCACGAGCGGGACAAGAATCCCGATCAAAATTTGGATCACGAACGCGATGGGCACAATCCGATATCCGAGCAAATTGAATCGCAGTTCGCCCGCAATGAACGCGGCCAATCCGTATGCGCCTTGTCCGCCGAGCGGAACCGCGATCAATAATGCCAGTACGCCGAACGAAACGATCAGCGTCAGATACATGATCAGGATCTGACGATTACGCCCGCCGACCAATTTCATTACGCCGATGTAACGCAGATGCTGATTGAGCAACGCGTTCAATGTGTTGGCAATCAAAGACGATGAAAGGAAAACAATCAACACGCCGAGCGCCATCAAAATTCCAAGGATGGCATTGACCGTTGAAGCCAGCGGATGTTCGTGCGTTTTAGATGTCCGCGTGCGGGAAACGGCAAAGCCGGATTTCGTCAACCGATCTTTTACATCCGCTGCCGGTCGGCTCATCCGCAACGAGGATTGGAGG
>JAJYOO010000324.1 GCA_021796155.1 Chloroflexota bacterium | reverse complement strand
AGTTCATTGAAAGCGTTCGAATTACCGTCTTTGAATTGTCGGATCAGGAGTTCATCGCTTTCGGCAGGCTGGACTGTCATGGAGACGTTTTCCGTAAAATTAGTTGTTAGAATGGCGAGCAAAGGGTTGCCAGTGGGCTGGTCTGTTGCGGCGTAAACCAAAGAACGTGACGGGAATATAACACAGAAAGTTACAGCTTGGCAGGATTTGACTTTCAAAGATGATAGGCTATAATTTGTACTAATAGGTCGGCACCACATTTTTATGATGGAGAGGAAAGATGTCGAAGATTGTCTCTGTTCATTCGTTCCGCGGCGGAACTGGAAAATCAAATACAACGGCAAACCTTGCCTCATTGCTCGCAATGAATGGTGCACGCGTGGGCGTGGTGGATACGGATATTCAATCGCCGGGCATTCACATTCTGTTCAACCTTGATGAAGCCGAGATGGTGCATTCGCTCAACGATTATCTGTGGGGCAAGTGCGGAATCAAAGAAGCGGCTCACGATGTGACGGGTCATCTTGGCACGCAGGTCAAGGGACAGGTTTTCCTGATTCCATCCAGTATCAAAGCCGGGGAGATCGCGCGGATTTTGCGCGAGGGCTATGACGTTGGTTTGTTGAACGACGGTTTTCGCGATATCGTCACCGAGATGGGACTCGATTATTTGTTGATTGACACACATCCTGGCTTGAACGAAGAGACGCTTCTTTCCATCGCTATTTCCGACGCGCTGGTCATTATCATGCGCCCGGATCAGCAGGATTACCAGGGCACAGCGGTAACTGTGGATGTGGCTCGCAAGCTGGATGTCCCGAAAATGTTGATGGTTGTCAATAAGACTCCGCAAGCGTTCGATTTCGACGATGTGCGCTCGCGCGTCGAGCAGACGTACAATGTCAAAGTTTCGGCGGTGCTTCCTCACGCGGACGAAATGATGACGCTGGCTTCTTCCGGCATTTTCTCGTTGAAATATCCGGACCACGCTATCACAAAGGGTCTGAAAGCGGTTGCGGCGGAAATAAGCGGCTGAGATTTTTCGCGGCGCAAGCAAAAGGCCCAAGTGAATTGAACAGAGAACAGTTCGAACGCACTCTGCAAGAACTCAAGGCCCGGCGGGAAGACATTCGTCCCTCTGATGTCATGATCTTCTCGGAGCCGCTGCGCTCGGTTCTCAATCAGGCCATTCGCATTGGACGCGTCTCGCTCACGGATTTCTCAAAGCAGCTTGAGATCGAACGCGAACAGGCGAAGCAAGTTGCTGAGATCCTGATTGCCCGACATCTGCTTCAGATTTCCGGTTACTCAAACGATAAGGAAACTTTTTACGAGACGCGCCTCTCTGCGATGACGCGCCCGCTGGCAAGGCCGAGGCCTGATCTATGGAAGAAACTTGATGATTGACATTGTTCCGGTCGTCTGATTTTTTGATTGAATCGTTGTCGGCCAAGAAATTCGATAAATGCATCAAAAAGCCCGTTGTGCAACGGGCTTTTTGATTCGCGGTGTCGAATATGTGAAAGCAACGCGTTTTAGATTTCTTTTCCTTCGAATTGGCTGTTATATAGCTCTGCATAGAATCCATTTTTCGCCAGCAGTTTCTCGTGTTTGCCTTGCTCGACGATATCGCCGTCATTCATTACAAGAATCCAATCTGCATCGCGGATGGTGGACAGGCGATGAGCGATGATAAAGCTGGTTCTGCCTTGCATCAACGTATCCATGGCTTTTTGAATCAACACTTCCGTATGCGTATCTACTGAACTGGTGGCTTCATCGAGGATAAGGATTTTAGGGTCAGCTAGGATGGCGCGCGCAATGGTCAACAGTTGCATCTGGCCTTGCGAGATATTGCTGGACTCTTCATTGATTACTGTTTTGTAGCCATCCGGCAGAGTACGGATGAAGTGATCCGCATGGGCTGTCTTGGCCGCCGTGATGACTTCCGCATCTGTGGCGCTCGCGCGTCCGTACCGGATATTCTCCATAATCGGACCGTTGTAAAGCCAGGTATCCTGCAACACCATGCCAAATACTTGGCGCAGGTCGGCGCGTTTGAAATCCTTGATGTTGTGGCCGTCCAACTGAATGGCACCGCCTCCGTTAACATCGTAGAAGCGCATCAACAGTTTGACCATGGTGGTCTTGCCTGCGCCGGTTGGACCGACGATGGCAATCTTTTGTCCGGGTTCGGCATAGAACGAGAAATCATGGATGATGATCTTGTCATCGCTGTAGCCGAAGTGAACGTGGTTGAAGTCCACACGGCCTTCAACCCTTTCCAATTTGACTGGCGTGGCAGTGTCCGGGACTTCTTCCGCCTCGGCTAGGAATTGAAATACTCTTTCAGCCGATGCAGCGGTCTGCTGAAAAATGTTGGAGATGTTTGCAATCTGCATGAGCGGCTGTGTGAATGAGCGGACGTATTGAATGAAAGCCTGGATATCGCCAACGGTGATGACGCCTCGGATTGCCAGATAGCCGCCAAGAATACAGATGGCTACATAACCCAGGTTGCCAACAAAGTTCATCACAGGAAACATCAAGCCTGATAAGAATTGCGATCTCCATGCCGAGGCAAAGAGCGTGGTGTTGATTTGGTCGAATTGTTCCACGCTCTTCTGCTCGCCGTTGAAGGCTTTCATAACGATGTGACCGCCGTACATTTCTTCGATGTGCCCGTTCAAGTGGCCGAGATAATCCTGTTGCTGTTTAAAGTATTTCTGCGATTGGTTGACAACTAGCGCGATAATCCCCATTGCGATTGGCACGATTATCAACGCAACCAAAGTCATCTGCCAACTGATCGTGAACATCATGACCAGTACGCCGACCACAGTCGTAATCGAGGTGACGATCTGCGATAGACTCTGATTGAGCGTCTGGCTGACGGTGTCTACATCGTTGGTCACGCGTGAAAGCACTTCGCCGTGAGTCGTCCCGTCGAAGTAGCGAAACGGCATACGATTGATCTTCTCGGATATGTCTTTGCGGAAGCGATAGGTAATATCCATTGCAATTCCGGACATCACCCAGCCTTGAATGTAAGCGAACAAGGAAGATACAACGTAAAGGCCCAGCGTCCATAAGATCATCTGGCCGATATAGCCAAAATCAATCGAACCTGTTCCGGCGATCAGTCCCATGACGCCTGCGAACAATTTCGTGGTGGCATTGCCGAGAAGCATAGGGCCAGCAATGGAGAAAATTGTTGATGCCATTGCGAAAACCATGACAATAATGATTCCCACCTTGTATGAGCCAAGGTATTGAATCAGCTTCTTCATCGTACCTTTGAAGTCGCGCGGCTTTTCGCCTTTCATCATGGCCATGGGTCCGCCGTGGCCCATCATGCCTCGGCCGCGACCGCCCATGGGCCCCGTTGGGCCGCGCTGGGCGGGTGTGTTGTTGGTTTGCATGCTCACGCCAATTCCTCCTTGCTGAGTTGTGATAAGGCGATATCTTGATAGACTTCGCAGGTTTCCATTAACTCTTGATGTGTCCCTTTGCCGACCACGTTGCCTTCATCTAGGACGATGATCTGTTCGGCGTTCTTGATTGTTGCGATTCGTTGCGTGACCATCAATATTGTGCTCGCTCCAGTATGCTCCTTAAGCGCCTTGCGTAACGCCGCGTCCGTTTTGAAGTCAAGAGCGGAAAAGCTGTCATCGAAAATATAGATGGGCGCTTTTTTGACCAGTGCGCGTGCAATAGAGAGACGCTGTTTCTGTCCGCCAGATACATTTGTGCCACCCTGGGCAATTTCGGTTTGCATTCCCTCCGGTTTCGCATTGATGAATTCGCTGGATGCTG
>JAJYOO010000323.1 GCA_021796155.1 Chloroflexota bacterium | reverse complement strand
CGCGAAACATCTCGTTGACGTGGCAGGGCAAAAGCTATGAACAAAGTGCTGTGCATATTGGGCGGTATTCTACTCGAAAAGCAAAATGTGTCAATGATTTTGCCGCACCAATTTTGTGATCAGAGTCGTCGTCCAAAGTTAATTAACTTTTTACACGGCCTGCTCCAAAACGTAATTCACCATCTTCTCCGGGATGTTCACGCCGGTGGTCGCGATGCTGTTGCGAAATTCCATCGTGTGATTGATCTCGTTGATGGTGAGTCCGTTATCGGTTTCGAAAAGATCGAGCGCGAGCAATCCGCCGCCGACGGCTTTCGCGGCGCGATGACATAAATCCGCGATCTCATCGGTGACGGGACAATTCGTCGCGACGCCGCCGCGCGCGGTGTTGGTGATCCAATTTTCAGATGAGCGATAAATCGCGCAGATGCATTCGTCGCCGATCACGAAGGCGCGGATGTCGCGTCCGGGTTTGTGGATGTATTCCTGAACATAAAAAACCTGATGATTGATTCCAAGCGCGGCTTTGTGTTCGACAAATGCTTCGGCGTCATGACGATTTTCAACTTTTGCGAGCAACCGTCCCCACGACCCGACAACAGGCTTGAGCACGCACGGATAACCGACCGCTTCAATCGCCCTCAAAGCGGACTCCTCGTCAAAGGCCATCACCACTCTGGGAGTTGGGATTCCGTTCTGCACGAGAATCTGGCTGGTGACATATTTATCGCCGCAGCGTTCGGCCACTTGCGCGCTGTTGACGACTTTGATTCCATTGGCTTCATAAATTCTTGAAATATAAAGCCCGCGCGAATAAGAGACCGAACGCTCGAAGAGCACATCCACTTTTTCAGGGACGGATGAAATATCGAAGAAATGATCGCCATCGTTGATGCGGACAATCTCAATGTCTGAATGTTTTTCCAATTCATCGAGCAAATATTTTTCCTCGGCGCGCAGGCGGGTGTATAAAAATCCAACTCTTAACATGATTTCTCCTTTTGATTTTTGGAGTGCAAAGTCTCCAGACTTTGCGACCCCGAAGTCAGGAGACTTCGGACTCCGTCATAATCTCTGAATAACTTTTTCAGTTGCCTGACGCGTCGTCAGCGCCCCGCCTAAGTCAGGCGTGACCTGTCCATCAGCGATGCAAGATTCAACAGCAGTTCTTAATCGAGCGGCTTGTTCTTTTTCTCCAAGATGTTCGAGCATCATCACTGCGGCAAGAAATGTTGCGATTGGATTCGCTTTGCCAGTTCCGACCAGAGTCGGCGCGCTGCCGTGGACGGGTTCAAAGACCGCCGCGTCAACACCGATATTGCCAGATGCCGCAACGCCGAGTCCGCCGACGAACATGCAGGCCTCGTCGCTGAGAATATCGCCGAACAAATTTGTCGTGACGATGACTTCAAACTGCTCCGGCGCGCGGACAAGTTCCATCGCACAAGTGTCCACGAGCATTTCATTCATCGTAATATCAGGATATTCCTTTGCAACTTCAAATGCGACTGCGCGAAACAGCCCGCAGGTTTGACGAAGCACGTTGGCTTTGTGAACCACGTGAACAGACTTGCGATTTGTTTGTCGCGCGAGATCAAACGCTTTGCGGACGATTCTTTCCGAGCCTTTGCGAGTGATGACGCGTTCGGTGATGGCGCGATTGCCGTCATCCTCCAAGCGCTCGACGCCAGAGTAAAGTCCCTCGGTGTTTTCGCGGACGATGAGCAAGTCAATGCCTGCGCGTGATGATGAATGTGGAATGGATCGCGTCGGTCGAAGATTCGCATATAAATCCAACGATTGGCGCATCCGCACGACGGGTGAAAAATAATTCGGGATGTTGGGCGGCGTGGTCACCGCCCCGAAGAGAGCGGCGTCAGCGTGGCGAATATTTTGAATAGTGGAATCCGGCAGCGGTGAGTCTGAGCGTTGATATTCGCCGAATCCGATTCCGCATTCAGTGAAGTCCCAGCCTAAAGGTAAAGCGGTCAATACATCCTTTGCCGCCGCGATTACCTCTGGACCTATCCCATCACCGGGAAGGAGACAGATTTTAAAATTCATCCTTCATCCTTCTGCATTCATCATTAGTTCTTCGATGCCGTGCTCTTTGAGGAAGTTCACGATGCCGCCTGCCTCCGCGATCTTCAAAACAAAATCGGGCAAGGCGCGCGCTTGATATTGATGACCGTTGGTGCGATTGAAAATTTCACCCGTGGCAAGATTCACATCAACGTCATCACCCTCGGTGATGTCCGCAGCTGCTTCAGGGCATTCCAAAATCGGCAGGCCAATGTTGATGGCGTTGCGGAAAAAGATGCGCGCGAAAGACGGCGCGATAATGCACTTGGCTTGCGAGCCTTTGATGGCAATCGGCGCATGTTCGCGCGAAGAGCCGCAGCCAAAGTTTTGTCCGCCGAGGATGATGTCGCCGGGCTTTACATTTTTTGCATACTCAGGCTTGATCTCGCAAAAAACATTTTTCGCAAGTTCAAGCGGATCGATTGTGATATTGAAACGGCCGGGAATGATCTCGTCCGTGTTTAAGTTTTCTCCAAATGTCCATGCTTTCGACATGATGTTCTCCTTTTTCTTTTTCACCGCGAAGTTCGCTAAGAACGCAAAGATTCTTTCCTCTTTCTTCTTTGCGAGCTTCGCGCTCTTTGCGGTTCAAAAATTATTCAGTCAAAAATCCACGCGGGTCAGTAATGCGACCCGTTAACGCTGTCGCCGCCGCAGTGGCAGGACTCGCCAGATAAATTTCAGAAAGTGGGCTGCCCATGCGTCCGATGAAGTTTCGATTCATCGTTGTCAACGCGCGTTCGCCCGCCGCAAGGATTCCGCCATGCCGCCCAATGCACGCGCCGCAGCCCGTGCCGGTCACCGTGCAGCCTGCGTCGAGCAAAATATCGATCAATCCATTTTGCATTGCTTTTTGGTAAATGCGCTGGCTGGCAGGCGTCACGATCACGCGCGTAAACGGATTCACCTTTTTGCCTTTGAGCATGTTAGCCACGATCTCAATATCTTCGTAACGCGCGTTCGTGCAAGTGCCGATGTAAACTTCATGTACTTCCAACCCTTCGACTTCCTCCAGCGGCTTGACGTTATCCACATCGGGATGACATGCGACTTGCGGCGCGATCTTCGAGACATCGATCTCGACAACTTTTTCATAACGCGGATTGACCGGGCCAAACGCCTCAAACGGATCCTTCGACGCGCTCAGGACACCGCCCTTAGCCGGAGTCTGCGTTTCGAGATAATTGATCGTCACCGAATCCGCTTCGATGAGGCCGCACTTTGCGCCGATCTCCGTGGACATGTTCGGGAAAACAATTCGTTCATTCATCGGCAGGCCGGAAATATATTCGCCGCCAAATTCCACCGAGCGATAGGTCGCGCCGTCCATGCCGAGTTTGCCCGCGATGTAGATCATCACATCCTTGGCGTAGACTCCGTGCTGGGCTTTGCCTGTCAACTCGACGCGAATCGTCTCAGGGACTTTGAACCAACATTTGCCCGTGACCCAGGCCACAGCAATTTCCGTTGAGCCTAGTCCCGCGCCGAACGCGCCGAGTGCGCCGTAGGTATTCGAGTGCGAGTCCGCGCCGATGACGATTGCGCCCGGTGTGATGAATCCTTCCTCGATCATCACCTGGTGGCAAACGCCCTGTCTGAAAAAATGCGGAAGTTCCTGCTCTTTGACAAACTCAATAATTTTCTTATGGTTCTCCGCCGCCAGAACATTCGGGGCGGGGTAGGCGTGGTCGAGATGCAACACGATGCGGTTCTTGTCGTGGATTGGTTTGCCGATCTCGCGAAACGCCTTGATCGCACCAACGGTCATCA
>JAJYOO010000322.1 GCA_021796155.1 Chloroflexota bacterium | reverse complement strand
GAGCAGGAGAATATCGGGTTCGGTGAGCAGCAAGCGGGTCAGCGCGACGCGGCGGCGTTCACCGCCTGAACAAACTTTGACTGGTGTGTCCGACGGCGGGCAAGACGACTTTGCTCAAGATGATTGTTGGAAAAGAAAAGCCGGATGGCGGCACGATCAAAATCGGCGAGACGGTCAAGTTGGCTTACGTTGATCAATCGCGCACGCTTGATCCTGAGAAAACCATCTACGAAGAAATTTCTCAAGGCGCAGAGACGCTTGAACTCGGCAAGCGCAAAATCAATGCGCGTGCCTATTGTGCCTCATTCAACTTCCTCGGCACGGATCAGCAAAAGAAAGTCGGCGTATTATCGGGCGGCGAACGCAACCGCGTGCATCTTGCCAAAACTCTCACCGAAGGTGCGAACGTCATCCTGCTCGACGAACCGACCAATGATTTAGACGTAAATACTTTACGTGCGTTAGAAGATGCGCTTGAAGAATTTGCAGGCACGGCGCTTGTTGTCAGCCACGATCGCTGGTTCCTCGATAGAATCTGCACACACTTAATTGTGTTTGAAGGCGATTCAGTTGCAAAGATGTACATCGGCAACTGGTCCGATTACGAAACGATGGTGCGCGAGAAATTTGGAAAAGATCTAACTCCTCATCGGGTAAAATATCGGACGTTAAAAAGATAATTCCTTTCAGGAGTTTGAATGAGAAAACTGTTTTTAGTCGTCATCTTGGCGGCTCTTGTCCTCCCGGCTTGCAGCGGAACATCAGCCCATCCAACCGCTGCCGGTTCAATTCCGGCAAGACCGACGCCGAACGCCGCGGAGCTTCAAATAACGGACCCGTCCAAACCCATCGAGGTGACGGCGGGCAGCGAGTTCACCATCACGGTCAAGACCGACCCGTCTCCTAACGATCACTGGGAGGTGGCAAAGTCTCTGGACTCCAACGTCGTGGAATATGTCTGGAAAGATCACGTGTCCGATAACCCCAGCGTTCCAAATTCGAGCGGCAAGGATGTGTGGCGCTTCAAAGCCGTCGCACCCGGCACGACCACCATCACGCTTGGCTATTATCAAGGCATGACGGATAATGCAGCGCAGATGCCAGTCTTCACCATTGTGGTGAAATGACAAGGTTGTGATTTTTCGTCATTCCTCGCTGTTCCAAGATTATTGACGATGCATCCTTAACCATGACCAATATCCCATCACCAGACGCGGAACAAATAGTAGACTTTGAGTGTCCTTGAGGAAAATCAAAATGGAGGCGACACCATGTCCAACCGGGTCTTCAAAAATGTTTTGTTCGCGTCACTTGCGTTGACCTTTCTGGCTTGTTCCGTTTTTACGCCCAGGCCAGTCCCAAGCGCTGCCGACATCGAAAAGGAAGAACAGGTCGTTTATTCCTTCTTTGTTGGAAACGGCAGCCATGTGTTGATCTTGCAGGATACTTCCGCCAGCCTTTCAGAGGATGACCCTCAGCAGACGATTGAATATGTCAAGTCTGGCATGAAGGGTATTTCCAATGAAACGATCAGTAGTTTTTTGGAGCGCAACAAACAACCCGGCCAGCTCTCGCCCAACATGCAACTTGACGTAGATTATGTGTTGATAAGCCGGGATGAACTTCATGCGATCACCAGCCAGCCAAACTGGGGAGACGTTTTACACGAGAAGTATCCCGGCTCGCACGGCTACCTGATGTTCTCACGCGTAGGCTTCAACAATTCACTTGACGAGGCATTGGTCTATGTGGGACAAATGGCCGGGCCGTTAATGGGCGCGGGATATTACTATCTGATGGAAAAGCAGAATGGGCAGTGGGCCATCAAAGAGCAAGTGATGGTTTGGATCTCGTAGAATCGGGAATGCGAATCAAAACAAGACGGAGAATGGCCTCCGTCTTGTTTTATTTTCTCTGCATTTGACGTTTACCCAGACAACGCGATCGTCAATATTCCCGCAAAGATAATCAATGCGCCGATGACGCGCGTCCTGCCGAGTTTCTCACCTAAAAACTGCCAGCCCGCGAACGCCGCCATCACCACGCTTACTTCGCGTACCGCGCCCGCGTATCCCAACGGTGCGATGCTGTACGCCCAAAGCGCCAATGAATACGCACCAATGGTCAGAATACCGATAGCTGCTAATTGCCATGGATGAGTCGACAATTCATCTTTCAATTTGTTCCAGCCATAAAGTCGAAAGATTAGCGGCGCTGTGAACGCGGGAACGCATAAAAACAACACGATGACATACGGAAGCGCCGCGGTTTGTTTTACAGCGATTCCGTCCAGCGTGGAATAAATCGAAATCAACAAAGCGAGCAGAAGCGCCAATAAAATTCCACGCAGGTGCGGCTTGGCATGTGTTTGGAAAATGCTGCTTCCACCGACGATCATCAAACCGGCGATGATGATCATGATCCCAATCAAGCCGCCGATTGTGAATCGCTCTTCAAGAAATATCGCCGCCCAAATCGCGATCAAAGCCGGTGCAGCGCCGCGTCCCATCGGATAGACGAGTGAAAAATCCGAATCTCGATATGCTTCGGCCAGCACGACGTAATATCCGATTTCGAACAACGCACTGATAAATAAAATATGCCAAACGGCTGATGAGGGAAAACCAATAAGATAGATCGCTGGCATGAATACAATAAAACCAATGATCGCGCTCCACCACGTGGCAATGTATTTATCACCTGCTTGTTTTAGCAACAGATTCCAAGTTGTATGCAGGACAGCCGCGGCGAGCAACAACCCGATCGCAGAAAGCGGCATCAGGGATTTCCTGTTCGACCCAAATATGTGCGGATGGAAAATGCCGTGTAAGAATCGACATCCAATTCTTCAAGCGCTTTCTTTGGATCAATCCAAATGAATTCTTCCGCTTCGTCGTTCAAGACGACATCGCCTTTATCCATTTTGGCTGTGAAATCCAAAAAGATGAAATGCCGCGGCTTCCAGAATTGTTCATCATAGACGCATTCCTGCCAGCATAGAAATTCAAGATCGCGAATCTCAAGTCCCGTTTCTTCACGCGCTTCGCGTCGCGCCGCCTCGACAGCGGACTCGCCCAACTCGATATGCCCGCCAGGGACCCCGTATTTGTCGTGCCATTTATGCGTCTTTACCAAAAATAATTCACCGCGCGGATTGAAGATCAAAATTCCAACCGTTGGTTCCGGAAAAAGTTGTTCGGTCATGTAATCGTTTATGCAAGAACTCACTGAGAGCCAGAAGAGATATTTGTTCTTATCGAGTTTTGCCAAGATAAGTTTGCATGCAAGCCATTGTATAGGAATCGATATCTAATTCCTTCAGTGCATTTTGCGGATCAACCCAAATAAATTCCTCGGCTTCGTCATTCAAAACAACTTCGCCTTTATCTAATTTGGCTGTGAAGCTAAGAAATATAAAGTGACGCGGCTTCCAGAATTGTTCGTCATAGATAAATTCCTGCCAGTTCAGGATTTCAAGGTCGCGAATCTCAAGATTCGTTTCCTCGCGGATTTCACGGTGAGCTGCTTCGACTGCCGACTCGCCCAATTCGATATGCCCGCCAGGGATCACATATTTGCCGTTCCATTTGTGTGATTTGGTCAGAAGCATCTCGCTGCGCGGATTGAAGATCAGAATTCTAACTGTTGGTTCGGGAAAAAGTTGTTCTGCCATGGGATCCTTTTTGCGATATCTCACAAGAATTTTGTTGACCACCAAAGTTCGCAAATTATAGTCGTTTAAAAAATAAAAGCCTGAGACATTTTATCTCAGGCTTTGAAAAACATTTGCCTTATCTAGTTCGTGTTGGAAAATTCAAGTCTGAACCTTAACAATTTTTCGTTTGCGGTGACGTTTGGAAAGCGCC
>JAJYOO010000321.1 GCA_021796155.1 Chloroflexota bacterium | reverse complement strand
CTCTCACCTTAAACGAACGCGCTCTCAGTTGGCCAAACGAAGCTCAAAACGCCGCAATGGCAAAGTCTCGTTGTAATAACCGAAGTCTCGTTGTAATATGAAGTCTCGTTGTAGAATTAGCCTCTATCCGCATCCGATGGTCGCACACGTACTTGTGATAGATACCAAGACTGCAAACATCAACTTGTTGGTCACGCCGCCGGATGAAACCACTGGTGCACCCTTGAAGGCGCGGACAACATCTCAATTCATGCAGGAGTTTGGTGTGCAGATCGCGATCAACGGGGATGGATTCTCTCCATGGTGGTCACGCAATCCAGCGGATTATTACCCACATGTCGGCGATCCTGTCACGCCAAATGGTTATGCTGCGTCGAACGGCAAGTCGTATTCTGACGGCAATGAACCGACTCTTTATATCAGCCGACGAAATTATTTGACCTTCGATTACAACCCTAGCCAAAGGCCGAGTCGAATTTATCAGGCCATCTCGGGTGAGCGAATGCTTGTTTTGAAGGGCGAGTCCGTTCCAGGTCTCGATAATTCGACGCGCAATCCGCGTACAGCAATCGGGACGAATCAGAATGGCCGTTATCTGATCCTCGTTGTAGTGGATGGACGTCAGCCGTTTTACAGTGATGGCGCGACGTTTGTTGAACTTGCGAATCTACTGATTGAGCACGGTGCGTATGTTGGCATGAATATGGATGGCGGTGGCTCCTCAACGATGGTGATTGTAGGCTCGGATGGCAAATCTTTAATTCTGAATTCCCCGATTGATAATTACATTCCCGGGCGCGAGCGGCCTGTCGCGAATCATCTGGGAATATTTGTTGGAAAATAATCTAAAACTCAATTTCCCCAATCTGTTCAAAGTTGATGTCGAACGCCGTTTCGGATCCCATCTCTGATTCGGCTTCGTCGAGTTGCCCCGCCTGTGCGCCGCGATTGCAATAGGAACGATAAACACAAAAGCGGCACATTTTTTCATCTTCGGTCAATGGAAATTCATTTGCCTTCGAGATCTCAGCGATAACTTTTTCGATGGCGGATTGATCGCGTTTGAATTGAGCGGACGTGTACGTGAAGCGCGCTGGTTCATCTGGAAAATCGGCAAACCAATAAATCATCTCGATCTGTTCCGGGACGAGGAGCTGGCCGTCGTTTAAATGGGAGCCAGCTAATGTCAAGAGTGACCGATAAACGCGCGTCTGCCAGCGTGCCGCCATCCATTCGTCGCGCGGACGTTTGGCATATGTCTTCCAATCGAAGATGATCGCTTTTTCTCCTGGCTTGATCGCAACCAGATCGTATTTCGCAAGCAGACGATGATTGCCAATGGGCGAAGATAAGGCTAGTTCTGGATACAACTCAAAACCTGACAAGTCTTCAAGCCCCGTCAGGTTTTCGTTAAAGTTTTTCCACCAGCGTTCAAGATTTGGTGTATTTGCCAATTCGACTAATTTGGCGGCAGGCAAGCCAAGCAGATGTTGCTGGACGAGGCGATGAAAAAGTTGTCCCTCCTGCTGTCGTTTTTCATTCTGAGCCACCGGCTCGGATTCAATCGCGGGCCATGAAAGTTCGTCAATATAACGCAACTGGAAGCGGCGCGGACAATCTGCATAATCTTGCAGGGATGATTGCGAGAACGTGAATGGGGTTGGAAAAGTTGACATGTTCAGCAAATGTACCACAACTGCGGTTGAAAAAGAATAATCCTGCTGTCTAATGTGGGACAGCAGGATTACTAGATTCAAGTTCGCAAGTATTATTCGCCGATCACAACCGAAGCATGTTCTTCTGCGAGTTTGCTTCGATCTTCCTTACCACGTACGAAGGAGATGCCAGCTGCAATCACGACCAAAACCGTGGAGACGAGGAACGCGCTGTGCATTCCGGTGACGAAGGCTTGCATCGGAGCCGAGCCGAGCGTAACGTTATTACCAACGAACAATTGCATCATCACATCGCGTGGCAAGCTGCTCGCCGCAACTGCCAGCGACAAAGCGAAGCTCGTGACCATTCCGGCCTGGCGCAGAGTTGCCAATGTGCCGGATGCGATTCCGAGCCTGGCTCGCGGCGCTGCATTCATTGCGGCGCTGGTGTTTGGCGGATAGAACAAACCGCCGCCAAATCCCATCAGCGCCAGTCCCAAGGCAATTTGCCAGTAAGGCATGGATGGCGTCAATTGCATGAACCAGACCAATGCCGCGCCTTGGATGAGCAACCCAATCGTCGCCGGGATGCGCGCGCCGATTTTGTCTGCGATATTACCGCCCAGCGGCGCGATAACTGAAGTCACGATGGGCAGCGGGATCAGCAATAACGCAGCTTTTAAAGGATCATATCCAAGCACACCTTGCAGGTAAAACACAATCAGAAAGTTGACCGCAAATAATGCCAGCGATTGGATCATCGCCGAAAGCACCGAGAAGTTATAAATTCGATCACTGAACAGCGAGAGGTCAAGCACCGGATTCGTCGCGCGGCGTTCCCACCACAGGAAGAACGCTACACCAATTAGGAATAAGCCGAACAGTAAGACAATCGGCATGGATGTGAAAGCGTATTCAATCCCAAGTGTCAATGCAATCAATAACGCGGTCAAACCGGTGCTGAAGGTGATTGCGCCCAGTGCATCAAAACTTTCACCCTGTTTTCGTGTGCTCATTTCTTTCAACGCGAGGTAGCCCCAGATGGCGCCAAAGATTCCAACGGGTACGTTGATGTAGAAAATCCAACGCCAGTCGGCTAACGTCAAAATGAGTCCGCCAAGGATTGGGCCAGCCACGCCGCCGATGGAAAATGTGATGGCGTTCAATCCCAATGCTTTGCCGCGTTCATTGGCTGGAAAAACTTCCGTGATGAGCGCCACACTGTTCACAACCATCATGGCCGCACCGCTTCCTTGCACGAGACGGAAGATAATCAACTGAGTGGCATTACCTGAGATTCCGCACAGAGCCGAACCAATGGTGAAGATGACGAAGCCCAGGTTGTACATTCGCACGCGTCCAAGCATATCAGCTACGCGTCCGAAGGTCAGCAGGAATACAGTACTGACCAGAATGTAACCCATGATGACCCAGATCATTTCGATCAGATCTGCGTGCAACTTGACCATCATATCGGGTAAGCCCAAAATAACAATTGTGCTGTCAATTGAGGCCATCAATGCACCGATCGTCGTCACACTTAAAACGATCCATTTATATGCGATCTTTTTCCCGAACAGGGAATACTGCGTTTCCATTTTCTTTTGAATCTCTCCTTTAGCTAACTCTATAATAGAAGATTTGTATTTTGGAATTTCTTACGACGATTCTGCGGATTCACGTGCGGGGCTTTTTCCATTGAGCATGAAAAGATTGCGGAGCAAATTCATCGTCTCGAAAACGTGCTCCCGCTCCTCATCCGAAAGCTCCGAGAGTTTGTCGGCAAAATAAGCTTGCGTGTACTTGTGTGCTTCCTCCAGTTCATGCTTGCCCTGACGTGTTAACGTCAGGCAAATTCGCCGACGATCCTTCCCGTACGTAACCCTCGTGATGAGTTTTCGATTGACCAATGCATCAACCAATTTGGACATTGAGGGGAGTCCCAGCCCGATATGGCTTGCCGCGTCTGAAAGCGACGCGCCCTGATTCGCATTGAGGAATGCCAGCGTGCGAAACTGTGCCATGGACAGATCGCCTACGCGCTTCTCACGGAATTTTTTCCGCATCAAGCGCGTCAGAAGCGGAATAATATCCATCATGAGCGCAGCGGTCTGACGAGAAGATGTCACGATTTTGTTTCCTTTAGGAATAGTTGCAAAAGGCAATTATATTTTGCGGAACAGGATTGTCAAGCCCCGGCCGGGCGAATCTTACAAA
>JAJYOO010000320.1 GCA_021796155.1 Chloroflexota bacterium | reverse complement strand
TGGATGAGATTTGTATTTGGCAATACAGAATCTACTACCTTCGGCGGCCCTTTACGAGCTTTAGATTTTAAGGTTCAAACTTGCATTTTCCAACACGAACTAGTCTAATCATTTATGAATCATAATAAATCTAAAAAACTCTGGGCCCATTTTATAGCCTTGCCAGGTATTGTTCTTGGTCTAGCGGGAATCATAATTGCCGCTGGATGGCTGGATGGTCTGTTGCTTTCTTTTATCTCGTTCTGGAAAGGCAGGCCAATTACCAGCGAATGGCATGACAAATTGCACATACTTGGCTTCGAATTACTGGCAGGTGGCGCGGTGCTTTTTTTCATCGGATTGATCGGCCAAAATTGGACATGGATCATCTCTTGGTGCAAAAAAGAATATTCATTGTTGATAATCCCGTTCCTCGCTATCGTCATTTTCTGGCTTCCTATTGTATTTATAGGGCATAGCACTGTCATTGGTGGGACAAGATATTGGTGGCTGGGCGACGACGCCATGATCTCAATGAGGTATGCACAGAATCTGGCAAACGGCTACGGACTAGTCTGGAATCTGGGCGAGAGGGTTGAGGGATATACAAATTTCCTATGGACACTTTACATGTCCCTTCTTCATCTTCTTCCAATTCCAATCTCAAGAATATCTCTTGTGGTGTTGCTTTCCAATGTTACAATCATCATCGCAACGTTGCCGATCGTAACAAGGTTGACATATCTACTCGGCGGAAATGATATAGCCGTTATAGGCTCTTTGATAGCATTCGTGCTCAGCGAGGATATTGCCTTTTGGGCGACAGATGGCTTTGAAACCGCTTTACTATCCTTTTTCTTTCTATTATCCACTTACCGTGTAATCAGAGAAACAGGATCGAAAAGACCAAACGCATTGACTTTTTTCATTATAGGAGTAATGTCGCTGGTCAGAGCAGACGCCATTGTCCTGTCGGCTTTGCTATATGCGCTTGCGTTGGCATTGAACAGTAACAAGAAACTCGTTTTGATTTACTCAATTTCATCGCTTGCATTCTTCATCGCTCAGGAAGTTTTCAGGATTTATTACTATAAGGACTTTCTGCCCAACACTGCCTTTCTCAAAGTAACAAACTGGAATGGCAGATTAAATGCTGGCCTAGCGTATGTAATGGATTTTGCAAAGCATTACAGTATCATGATCGGTTTTGCCGTTGTCGGTTCAATAGCATCTGGAAGATTTATAACAAATTACCTGGTCGGTATATTTTCTCTTTATGCTCTGTATGTGGCAGGTGTAGGCGGTGATGCCTTTCAAAATTTTCGCTTCTTCGTCCCCGCACTTCCCCTCCTGATAATATTATCTTTTTTAGGCGCCCAGTTCTTAAGTCAGAAGATTTTATCTTTAATGGGGCATTCTTTCAAATCTCCAATCTTCATTACATGGTTCAACGTGATATGTAGCGTATCGTGCCTCGCTACGATTCCATTGATCGTTCCAAATTATGCCAATCTTATTAAGCCAAATTCTGTTGATGTGGGCAATGTGAAGATAGGTCTACTTCTGAAACAAAATACATCTGCGACCAGCAAAGTGGCCGACTTTTGGGCTGGTTCAGTATTTTATTTTTCTGGGCGATATGGGATTGATATGTTGGGAAAGTCGGATCGTTATATTGCCCATTTACCTGCTGTTGTTAGTAATGGAGTGCCGGGACATAACAAATTCGATTTTGATTACTCAATCGGAATCCTTAGGCCAGACTTCGTGATCGCCAACTTCAAATTACCAGTTACAAAAGACGAAATGGTGCAGGCATCCACTGGAGATTGGGCCTTTACAGGCCAACTCTACCTCAATCCGGTATTTCAACAACATTGTCTGCCTAACCCAATCAGGGTTAATTCATGGCGCACCATTTTTGTGTGTGATTGGTCAAACGAGCTGAAAAACAGGAAAAATTGGGATATATCATTCACCAGATAAAACATGGAAGCACAGCAATAAGATGTTGATATCATACGTTTTCTCATACTCGAAATATTCACCCGACAACAGAGAGGCTCGAGTCCGCTTCTGCTGAACACCAAAATAAAATTACTGCAAATTTCTCACCGCCTTGCAGCGTTCGCACCCACCCTGCTGACAAAGCAACACGTACGGATCTGCTTTTATTCGGTTAATGACTGCGACAAATAAAATTTTCAAGGGCAGTGCCTGTACAACACCGTTACCAATTTTCACTGTGCGCGTTTCATGAATGAGATCGGACGCGATCGCGTCGAAGCCAGCCGAATCGCCGGGGAAGCCCGGACATTCGATGATTCGATCCGGCAGCAATGCCCATCGAACGAATTGCTTGCGGCCAGCGAGTTTCTCAGCGTAATGAATGCTGGTATTGACCGTATGATCCACGCCAAGCAACAAAACCCAGCCATCCGCATCCGCCAACGCACCAATCAGCCCAAGCGGATTTTGTAGAGTCTGTGCGGCAAGAAATTTCTCGGCATAAACTCCCGCGAATGATTGGATCGGGTGCCGCGTCCGTTTTGCTTGTGGATGGCGGCGTAATGTTTCGGGGACAATTCCCATTTGCTTATCGGCGGGCATATCCAGCGTGAACGGTTCAGCCATCTTATTTAGATTCGCATCACCACCATACGTAATCCCATTATTAGGCGGGCCCGCTTCGGGCGTAATCATTGTTTTATAAGTAAAGGTCGGCATGATCAGCGCGCCGACAGAATCAAGAACGGCGCGAACCATCGTATCCGCGCCGCCATCAACGTTGCCGAAAGCCTTCAGTGACGCGTGAGCAATGACCGGGGTGTGAGAAAGCCCAAGGTTGAAAAGAGCCGCCCGCAGGTCCGCGAAGGAAACGGTAATCATCGCCAACGCGTCAGAAAATTATTTTCCCTTCCAATCCGGCTTGCGCTTTTCAATAAACGCCTTCATTCCTTCTTTTTGATCTTCGGTGGCAAACAGATCATAAAATTCCTGACGCTCTTGATTCAGCGCGTCAGTCAGACTAAGTTCATAAGCCTGATTGATCATCTTCTTCGCGACGCGGACCGCGACCGGTGCACGCGATGCGATCTCTTCCGCCAATTTCAACGCCTCATCCAAATATCGTTCAACCGGGACAACGCGGTTGGCGAGGCCAAATTGAAGCGCTTCCTGCGCTGACAGCGTGCGGTTGTTGAGAATCATTTCCATTGCGAAAGCTTTGCCGACCGCGCGCGTCAAACGCTGAGTACCGCCCGCACCGGGAATGACTCCAATCGTAATTTCAGGCTGGCCGAATTTGGCCGTCTCCGATGCGACGATCATGTCGCACGACATGGCAACTTCGCATCCGCCGCCCAACGCGTAACCTGATACCGCCGCGATGATCGGTTTTCGCATGGACATGATGCGGCTGAATGCTTTGACGAAATCCATGTCCATCATTTGCTGGACAGTTTTATCAGACATCTCTTTGATGTCGGCGCCCGCGGCGAACGCTTTCTCGTTACCAGTCACGACTACCGCACCGACGTTGTCGTCGTTGTCGAAAGCTTCGAGCGCGTCCATCAGCTCGCGCACCAACTGATTGTTGAGCGCATTCATGGCCTTTGGCCGGTTTAACGTGGCAAGTCCAACGCGTCCGCGCGTTTCAGTCAAAATGAGTTCGTATGACATGATGCCTCCTCAATGATTTACATCTGAGTCACGTTTACGAAGTCCTCGAAGAGGAAAACGTGACCCCATGATTCTACACGAGATTGCAAACTGTGCTACCATTGTGCCGACATTTTCCAAAGGAGAACAAAATGGAATTGATCTTGACATTTCATTCCGCACTTCGTTGGCTGATCATAGCGGTTGCTGCAATCGCCATCATAAAATTCGCGATTGGC
>JAJYOO010000319.1 GCA_021796155.1 Chloroflexota bacterium | reverse complement strand
AAACAAATTGCATAAACTAATACTGCCTATCTTCGGAGGTAGTATGAGTGATCTCATTTATATTGGTCTCACGCTTTTGCTTTTACTTCTAAGCTATTTATTTATCCTCGCCTGCGAGCGTTTGATGGAGGATCAGTCATGAACGCGTTGTATCTGATTGTTGGACTGATCACTTTGATTCTATTTGTTTATCTGGTGCTTGCTTTGGTTAAACCGGAGTGGTTCGGATGAATCTCTACAGCTGGTTCCAACTTATTTTTTACTTCGTTGTTTTGTTCCTGCTGGTCAAACCGCTTGGACTATTCATGGCGCACGTTTATCAAGGCGAGTGGACTTTTCTCGATCCGGTATTTGGTCCACTCGAACGTTTAATTTATCGCATCGCTGGTATTCACGCCGACGAAGAAATGAATTGGAAAGTTTACGCCATCGCCTTGATGATTTTCAATGTGCTTGGATTATTAATGGTATATGCCTTGCAGCGTTTGCAGGGATTTTTGCCGCTTAATCCGCAAGGCTTCAGTGCGGTTTCGCCTGATTCATCGTGGAACACTGCGGTAAGTTTTGCCAGCAACACGAACTGGCAAGGTTATGCCGGCGAGACGACCATGAGTTATCTCACGCAGATGATGGCGATGACGGTACAGAATTTTGTATCAGCAGCAACTGGAATGGCAATCCTTGTTGCGATGATTCGCGGCCTTGCTCGTCACACGACTGATAAGATTGGAAACTTTTGGGTTGATCTGACGCGCACAGTTCTTTATATCCTATTACCGCTGGCTCTTGTCTTGGCGCTCGCGCTTGTTTCGCAAGGGGTTGTTCAAACTTTTAGTCAATATCAAATCGCGAATTTATTGCGTCCGATCACGGATGTAAGTGGAAAAGCCGTGACCACGCAAACACTTGCAGTCGGCCCTGCGGCTTCGCAGATCGCGATCAAACAATTGGGAACAAATGGCGGCGGATTCTTCAATGTCAATTCGTCGCATCCGTTTGAAAATCCGACTCCGTTCTCGAATTTCCTCGAGATGCTTTCCATCTTGCTTATCCCTGCCGCGTTATGTTACACGTTCGGGAAAATGGTTGGCGATACGCGCCAAGGCTGGGCGATTCTCATCGCGATGACTGTGATTTTTGCCGCCTTATTATCAGTAAGTGTTTGGGCGGAACAAACTGGCGATCCCACCATTGCTAAACTTGGCGTGGATATTACACAAAGTAATATCAATCCGGGCGGAAATATGGAAGGCAAGGAAGTCCGCTTTGGTGTAGCGAATTCCGTGTTGTGGGGTGCGGCCACAACTGCCGCGTCGAACGGATCGGTTGACTCGATGAACGACTCTTACATGCCGCTCGGCGGATTGATCGAAATGTGGCTGATCCATTTAGGCGAAGTCGTCTACGGCGGCGTCGGTTCCGGCTTGTATGGGATGCTGGCTTTTGTTATCGTGGCGGTTTTTGTCGCGGGTTTGATGGTCGGACGCACACCGGAATATTTGGGAAAAAAGATCGAAGCGTATGAAATGAAAATGGCTTCGCTGATTCTTTTGATTCCGGTTTTCACGGCTCTGGTCGGAACCGCAATCGGGGTCTTGACTCCGGCGGGCCGATCCAGCGTACTGAATCCGGGTCCACATGGTTTTAGTGAAATCTTGTATGCGTTTTCTTCGGCCAGTGGAAACAATGGAAGTGCCTTTGCTGGCCTGAATGTGGATACACCGTTTTACAACACAGCATTGGGAATCATTATGTTCATCGCGCGTTATTGGCTTGCAATTCCAGCATTGGCAATTGGCGGATCGCTGGTGCGCAAGAAAAAAGTCCCGGCCAGCGCGGGGACGTTGCCAACGAACACGCCGCTTTTCATCGCGTGGACGATTGGCGTTGTGATCATCGTCGGCGCGCTCGGATTTTTACCGGCTCTCGCCCTCGGACCGATCGTCGAACATCTGATGATCTTTGCCCATTAACGGATTTAGAGAATGAATAACCAACTCAAAAAACAATCTGCATTTCGACGAGAACTTTATCAACGCGCAATCTTGGATTCATTTGTCAAACTTGATCCGCGTTGGATGGTTCGCAACCCGGTCATGTTCGTGGTGGAAGTCGGCAGTGTTCTGACCACCGCATTGTGGGTTCAAGCTTTGTTCGGCAAAGGTGAAGCTCCGACCGGATTTATCGCAGCGGTTGCCATTTGGTTATGGTTCACAGTTTTATTTGCTAATTTTTCTGAAGCCGTTGCCGAAGGCCGCGGCAAAGCGCAGGCTGAAGCTTTACGCAAGACGCGTCAAACTACGCAGGCTAAAAAGCTGAAAGCTCCAAGCCACGAATCAAAATTTGAATTTGTGCCTTCGACGGCTTTACGCAAAGATGATGTGTATCTTGTGGAAGCAGGCGACATTCTGGCAGTGGATGGCGAGATCATCGAGGGGATTGCGTCCGTTGACGAAAGTGCAGTCACTGGTGAAAGCGCTCCAGTCATCCGTGAAGCAGGTGGCGACCGTTCTGCGGTCACCGGCGGGACGCGGCTTCTCTCCGACTGGTTGATTATCCGTGTTACGGCGAATCCCGGCGAGGGCTTTCTTGATCGGATGATCAGTCTGGTCGAAGGCGCAAAACGTCAGAAGACGCCCAATGAAATTGCACTCAATATTTTGCTTGCAGGTTTTACTATTGTCTTCCTGATTGTGTGCGCGACACTTTTGCCATATTCACTTTATAGCGTTCAGATTTCCGGCAAAGGAGTGCCCATCACAATTACTGTGTTGGTCGCGTTGCTGGTGTGTTTGATTCCAACAACGATCGGCGGATTGCTCTCAGCCATCGGCATCGCCGGAATGGATCGCATGATTCAGCGTAACGTCATCGCGATGTCGGGACGCGCCGTCGAAGCCGCAGGTGATGTGGATGTTCTCCTGCTTGATAAAACCGGCACGATCACACTCGGCAATCGTCAGGCTGTGGATTTGATCCCGGTCAATGGAGTTTCCGCACAGCAATTGGCCGAAGCCGCGCAGCTCGCTTCTCTCGCGGACGAGACGCCGGAGGGGCGCTCGATCGTTGTCCTCGCCAAGGAAAAATTTGGTTTGCGCGGACGCACTATCGGGTCCAGTGAAGAGGCGCCGCAGGGAATGCACTTCGTCCCGTTCACCGCGCAGACCCGCATGTCCGGCGTGGACTTCGATGGCACATCCATACGCAAAGGTGCACCGGACACGATGATGGCTCTCGTTCAATCGGATGGACATGCCGTTCCGTCTGATCTGCAAACCAGCGTGGATTCCATCGCGCGTGCGGGCGGCACGCCGCTGGTTGTGGCGCGCAATGGCAATGCGTTGGGCGTAATTCATTTGAAGGATATTATCAAAGGCGGCATCAACGAACGTTTTGCACATTTGCGCAAGATGGGAATCAAGACGGTAATGATCACTGGCGATAATCCGTTGACTGCCGCAGCGATTGCCACCTTTTTTTTTTGTGCTCCCTCTGACCCGCTGAAAGAGTGGTGTGGCGTGGTCTACTTGTTTTTGGTTGTTTTTTTCGACTGCCGGATGCTCATCAGTCGTTGTGTTGGGGATTAGCACTTAACACCAAAGCAGAGCCAAAAAGGAAACCGTTGGACCCCTCGACAACGCAACGGAACGTGTGGGCTTGTTCCAGGTGTGGTTTGGATGCGGAGCTGCGGGTCGAAATCGCTGCGCCCATAGGCGGGTTTTTTGAATGGGACGGGTTTTTTGAATGAAAGTTCTTCTGCCCCTTGTTTAAATGGCAATCGATGCGGGCAACACAAGGTGGATGGTGCCGCATCGACTTGACAATGTTTTTTTGCTTTTTTTTCCAGGGTGGCACATGTAGGTTTTTTTTCCCCTTCAAAA
>JAJYOO010000318.1 GCA_021796155.1 Chloroflexota bacterium | reverse complement strand
CGGGCGGTTGTGGAAACAAGTACCCATCATAATTAGAACGGTAGTCCACCCGCTAGCGGACCCAGCCTCTGCGATGCGAGTTCGCGCGATTGATCCAGCGCCATATTCACCGCAGACAAAACCAAATCCTGTAACATCTCCGCATCTGCATCTTTTAGCAGATCTGGTGAAATCTCAACCGATTTGCATTTCTGGTCGCCGGTCATAACAACTTTAATCGCACCGCCACCTGCTGTCGCCGTGACAGTTTCTTCAGCAAGCTTGGCTTGTGTTTCAGCCAATTGCTGTTGCATGCGTTGAAGTTGTTGCATCATCCCGCCACCGCCCATCGCAGGGCCTTTGTTAAATCCTTTAGCCATCTGTTAGTCTCCTAGTCAAATAGTTAAATAGTTTAATCCCACCACACAGATAGTACTGCATCCAAACTTCCTTCAAGTTCTGAAACGCCCAACATGTCCGCCGCGTCGGAATTACCAATCCAATGAATCTCATCGGCATTGAATTGTTCTCGAACCAACTCATCTAAAGAATGTTGACAACCTTCCTCTGCGTAAATATAGAGCGTATCGGCATGCCAGCAACCATTTTCCAAATCGCGCAGAGAAAGTAAATCCAACGGCATCAACGCCGCTCGCCACATTTTATAATTCTCTATCAACAACTCGGCTATCAACTTGCCATTACAAAAATTGAAGTTTGTACGCGATATTAACTCCAATTGAAATTCCTGTGCTTCGCTTATCTTTTTCGAATAACTTCGTGAAACGAGACTCTCCAAGCTCACTATCTCAGGAATATTTGCTTTCTTTCCACTTTCATCTTTCCTCTTCGCGGTCATTACACACCTCAACTATCAAACTACGCGACTACTCAACTATTCTTGCACATCCACAATCTCGCCACCGTGATCGAGAGCAGTCGCCACCATCCCATCCGCGGCAACATGCGGCGGAAGTTTACCCTTTGCATTCGTCACAACACATTTGACGATCAACGTCACGCCCAGCACATCGGCAATCGCCTTTTGCGTCACTTCCAAATTCTCCGCCTTATCCATCAGGCCGCGCACGGTCTCAGATTGGAATCCCAACATCAGTTCATCGCCGCGCACGTCCATTGGTTTGCATGAATTTAGTAAAGCTTCGACAGCCGGATGCGCAGGTTTGATCACCGCACGAATATCTTTCCAGGATTTATTGATTTCCGCGAGGCTGACTTTCGCTTCATTGCTTTGATTGGAAGCGGATTCCTTTTTAACGGTTTGACTCTCGGCTGAAGATTTTGTCTGTTTAACGGGAGCCGACTTCGGCCCAGAATCCGACGCTGGAGGTTCAGATGGAATCTCCAACGATTCGGCCAGCGCCAATTCCAACGAAAGCGACGGTTGCCATCCGCCGCGCGTATCCACGGCTGCGTTGGTGAAAGCTTTCATCATCCGCAAAACATTTGGCGTGGAAAAAGATTTTGCATCCAGCGTCATGCGCCCTCTGACATCTTTCGTGGCTTCGACTTGATCACCGTTACCAAGTTGGACGAGCATCAGCCCGCGCAAATATTCAACAACCTGACGCGCCAGCGAGCGCGGATCGACACCAGAGTCGAGAGCGCGATGAATTGTCTCGAGGCCGCGCCCCGCTTCATTGTCCCGAATGGACGCGATCAAATCCAGCACGGTTTGACTCGTCGCTGTTCCAAGAACCGTTTGAGTCAAATGAAGAGTAATTTTTGTTCCGGTCGAAGCAAGCTGATCTAGAAGCGAAATCGCATCACGCATCCCGCCACCAGCCTGACGCGCAATCGTCGCGAGTGCATCATTATCGGCCTGGATCTTTTCGGCTTTGGCAATCGTTTCCAATTGATGAACAATCTCATCCACAGGCACGCGTCGAAACTCGTGACGCTGGCAACGCGATAAAACCGTGGCAGGAATTTTGTGAATCTCGGTCGTAGCCAAAACAAAGATCGCATGAGGTGGCGGTTCTTCGAGAGTTTTGAGCAGCGCATTGAACGCCGCGGTCGAAAGCATGTGAACTTCATCAATGATATAAATCTTGAACTTGCCTTGCGACGGCGTGAAATTGATTTTGTCGCGCAGGTCGCGCACATCATCCACACTGGTGTTCGAGGCTGCATCAATTTCGATCAAATCAAGGAAACGATTTTCGTTTACGGCTTTACAGTTCTCACATTCGTTGCACGGACGTTTCGCGCGATCTTCATTGAGGCAATTGACTGCTTTTGCCAAAAGCCGTGCAAGTGTTGTCTTGCCCGTGCCGCGCGGACCCGCGAACAGGTATGCGTGTCCAACGCGGTCAGCCACGATGGCATTTTTCAGCGTTTGGACAATATGATCTTGTCCGATGACTTCCGCCCATCCTTGTGGGCGATATTTACGATAAAAGGCTTGTGACATTCTAGTTTAGTGGTTAGATCGTTTTATAGTTTGCTAGTCTACGGTACAGGATAACTATCCTGAACATTTCCATTTGCATCCGTCAACAACACATTCTCACCAGATTGCCAGACTGCATTGTTCTGGCCCCAATATAAATCAATGGCTGTGTTCGTGCCGCTCTTGGTATGGACTTGCACCGCGCCGTTCTTGAATAACCTGAACGGCGGGAAGGTGTAAACATTTCCGTTTGAATCTTTGAGATGCCAGCCGGTTAGATCAAGTTCGCCATCGCCATTGTATTTGACGATCACCACTTCGGCATCCAACGTCCCCGCGCCACTTACACTGACGATTTGAACCGTGCCTTGTTGAACCGTTTTGACTGCTGTCGCGTTGGCTGACGTAGATGCGGCTGTAACCTGAACTGCTTGCGGTTGCGGCAATGTCACCGCGCGATAGTTTCGATCATACCAATATAAAATTGAAATCGTCACGCAGGCCGAAACGAAAACGTTCAGAAGCAAATACAAAATCAAGCGGCGGCGATCCATGTTGAATGAATCATAGCACAAATAATCTGATGCCAGTATTAAAAAACTGCGCCTGAAATCAGACGCAGTTTCTGCTTGAGCTTTTAAATATTACTTTAGAGATGACATAACAAAGTCATGAAAAACAACACTCGCTCCGGATGGCTTCTCCGCGCTCCAGGCAAAGACGCCCACCATGCCTTTGCTGTATGAAGTATCCTGGACCGAGTCGATCTTCTGTCCGTCAACATACAACGTCAATGTACCGTCACTCCCGCAGTCCGCGCCGACCTGGTAAGACGCGGCATTCTTCTTGATCAAATCCGACGCGGTCCATTCCCCATCATTGGTCAAGACCGTATCATCATTAGCAACCGCCGCCTTGTTGATTGCATATTCGCCATTCGGGCTGATCCCAAAATAATAGTAAGCATCCGTCGTCACCTGCTGGTCGCACATTACACCAAATGTGGCAATGTCATCGGTGCTGTGATTCTCGATGTTCACTTCAATGTGGACATTCTGGTAAGCCTGATCGTTGGGCGTGCTATAAACGAAAAGTCCCGTCTTGAAAACAGATATATCCAAGCCACCGTTCGCATACTCTACCGAACTGTCCGCGTCGGTGCCGGTTCCCCAATTGGTGCTGCTGTCAGAAAAATCATCCTTCAGCAGAACTTCGCTGGTGTTACTGCCGTTCCCGCCATTACTGCCGCTGCCACTGTTGCCGCTGGGCGATGTCGGCAACGAAGGCACAGATGATGGAATCGAAGGAACGGATGAAAGCAGACTGCAAGCCAAAATCGCCATTGTGACGACAACGACAATCAGGGCCATTACGAATCGTTTGTTGCTCATGTGCATTCTCCTCTTTTTGAAAGTGGCCGCATTGTAGCAAGCGGACGCCGTCTGCACAACCTTACTTTTGGGGGAGAATTAATATTGATAATTAACGACTCATTGTCAGCGCGAC
>JAJYOO010000020.1 GCA_021796155.1 Chloroflexota bacterium | reverse complement strand
CTTTGGCTACCCCGCGAGCGATCGCGGGGCAAGCCGTTAAATAGCCATCAGCGCGGCATCTCTTTTAGGAATGCGGCGACATCTTCATCCGCAGGCTTTGCCTTGATCTGTCGCGCGGGACCAGCCTGACGCAACTTTCCTCCGACAATAACTGCTACACGATTGCCGAGTCGCGCGGCTTCTTTCAAATCATGTGTTACAAAAATCGTTGTGCGATGATCATCTGCCAGCAACGCATATAAATCATCAAGGAGTCTCGCGCGCGTCGGCGGATCGAGCGCGGTAAACGGTTCATCGAGCAGGAGCAGTTCAGGGTCCAGTACGAACGCCCGCGCCAGACTCGCGCGTCTCGCTTCGCCACCGGATAGTTCACCAGCTCGCCGTTTCGCGAGCGAATCAATCCCCAATAACTTCAACCAATGATCCACGCGCTGATTGATTTCATCCTTCGACACACCGCGGAATTTGAGTCCAAGTGCGACATTGTCGGCCACGGATAAATCCAACAGCAGCGGGTCTTGAAAAACAAACGAAATTTTGCGGCGATATTCGAGAACATCCCATTCCGAAAGCGGGCGATTTGCAAAGGTAATTTCGCCGCGTTCAATTTTCAGCAAACGCGCCAAAGCTAAAAGAAATGTGCTTTTGCCAGCGCCGTTTGGACCAATCAACGCCAGCACTTCGCCTTTTTGCACATTGAGCGAACTGACTTCCAACGCAATTCGATCATTGCGCCGGACAAGCAAATCATGCACTTCAACCAGCGCGTTCATTTCTTAACCCCGCGTTGTTGAATCCACGTCAATGCCCAATTGACCAGGAACGTAATGATGAGCAAAAGGACAGCCAGTGCAATCGCGGTGTTGAACTCTCCCATGCTGGTCTGCAAGACAATGGCAGTCGTGAGCACACGCGTTTGATAGCGGATATTGCCGCCAACCATCATGGACGCACCGATTTCCGAGATGACACTTCCAAACCCGGCCATCAGCGCGGCGAGTAATGGCAGACGCGCTTCGCGCCACAACATCCAAATCATTTGAAGACGCGACGCCCCAAGTCCGAACAGTTGCAGTTGGAAACGCGGGTCAAGCGCTTGTAACGCCGCGCTTGTCAATCCAGTGACAACCGGAAACGCAATGATCACTTGAGCAATTACCATCGCGGTTGGAGTGTAGATCAAATGCAGGTCGCCAAGCGGGCCAGAGCGCCATAACACCATCGCCACAAAAAGCCCGACAACAACCGGCGGCAATCCCATTCCCGTATTGACGGCGCTCAACAAAAATGAGCGACCAGGGAATTTTCCAAGCGCGAGCAAAGTACCGAGCGGAAGTCCCAGCAAAAGGCTGAGAAGAGTCGCAATGGCAGAAATCTGCAACGAGAGTATCGTGATTTGAAAAACTTCAGGATCGAATAACATAGGCACGAAACAATAACGAGAATACCCAACATCGAAAACAAATATGTCGCCCTGAGCGTAGTGCGGCGAAGTCGAAGGGTCTCAAAATAACGTTCAGACGATTGCTTATCGAGATTCTTCGTGACGCCTTAGCCCAACTCAGAATGACATTCCAAACAATAACGAGAAACGAATGGAAAGATTCTATTCGTCTCTCATCATCTCTTATTTAAATGCCTATTCTCTACAAACCGAAATCCGCATCGGTCTTGTCGGCGTCCGGGAAAAATAACGGCTGGCCGAATTTATCCGTGCCGAACTTGCCGATCACGTCATTTTGAATGGCAGGTGAAGTGATCCACTTCGCAAAAGCAAGTGCGCCCGTGTAATTAACCTTGGGCCATTTATCCGGATTGACCGTGATCACATGGTAAATATTGAGCAGTGAATTATCCTTCTCAACCAAAATATCCAGTTGCAGATTGGCTTTGTTCGCCAGATATGTGGCGCGGTCTGTCAACGTGTACGCGCCTTTTTCAGATGCAATCGTCAGCGTGTTTCCCATTCCCTGCCCGCTTTGGATGTACCAGCTCGGCTTCGTGCCGACCAGGTCAATGGCCGCGCTCTTCCACAAAGCCAATTCTTTTGTGTTCGTGCCCGATTGATCGCCACGCGAAATGAATGTCGCCCCCGCAGCCGCGATCTTTTTGAAAGCATCCACAGCATTGGTGTCGCCTTTGATCTCAGCCGGATCGGATGAAGGCCCAACGATGATGAAATCATTGTGCATAACCAGGAAACGGTCTTTGCCAAAGCCGCCATCCATATAGGTTACTTCCGACGATGGCGCGTGGACGAGCAGGACATCCGCATTGCCGTCCTGCCCCATTTTCAAGGCCTGACCCGTTCCAACCGCAACGGTCTTGACTTTGTAGCCGGTCTGCTGCTCAAAGAGCGGAATCAACACATCGAGCAGACCCGAGTCTTGCGTCGAGGTTGTGGTCGCCAGAATCAGATCAGGGTTGGCAGGCGCGGCAGCAGTTGCAGGAGCCGCTGTCGGCGCGGGAGTTGCGGCAGGGCCACATGCGCCCAACACGAAGGCAAGTGCCAGCAACAAGCACAGCAAGAAATTTAAGTGCTTCATTTCATTCTCCTCAAAAGAATTTTTGATACAACGCGGTCATCACGTTCGGGGCCTTGATAGCCGCGTAGTTCTCATGATTTTTACATCTTGAGCTTTGGTGAAACAAAATGGATTCCAAGCACAACCAGCGCGCCAAGCAACCCGCCGATCAAACCAAACAAAAAGTGAGTCGCAATAGGATATTCAACACCGAAGCGAAATGAACCAAACGGCCAGCCAGTAATGAGATCAATCAAAAGTTGGGTCAAAGGCTTGGTGACAAGCGCCACGCCCCCAAGCAAAACAAGGAACCAAAGTTTATTTGCATAGCGCGGCAGATAATAAAACGCAGCGTCCATCACTGGTCCCGGCAAAAGATAAAACAACCAGATAAACGAATCACCACCGCGCAAACCCGGCACCAACGAAGTGAGCGACGCGCCGAGGCTTGCAACACTGGCCGCGCCGCGGAAGCGCGACGACATGCGCCCGATGATCAACAGCGCCATCCAGCCGATGCCCTGCCAACCCGGCATACCCAGCGGCAACCGCAGAGCTTGATGCAAGACGACGATCAACGCGCCGCTGCCAAGCAATAGCAAGGCTTCAAGCCAGGACAACGTCCAATCAGTCAGAAAGACTCTTGATGCGATCTTTTGAGATGACAACCCATTCATGATTTTTCTCCTCGACATAAAGTGTCGCTTTACCATTTTTTAAAATCGGTCGAATCCATTCGCCGACATCAACTAATGTTTCAGGATGAAGTTGAACACCATCCAACGTGCAGACATAATCAATATGTGCCGCGACTAAATCTGACACTGAATATTTGCCTTCGAGTTCGCGCAGACCGGGAAGCCACAAGAAACGTCCATCGTTGCCCGCGTAACGTAAACCAACCGCGGCCAGCGCGCCGATGATTCCTCCGCCGGTTCCGGTTAATCCTTCGCATCGTATCCCGGACTTTGAAGCGGTCTCCCGTGCTTCGAGCATAGTCAACACTTCGAGCTTTGCGCGGCCTGCGAACGCGGCGACGTCAGCATTGACTGAACTCCATTGTGCGAGACACAGCCCAGCATCCGAGCCGGATGCGCTTTCGCGTAAAAGAAATTCACGCGAGAAATTCCAAACTTTGTCAGCATCGTTGGCTTTAATCAGGACGCATGCCGAACTATTGTGAGATGTGTAAGGAATTTGCGGATCAACCAATAACTGGTGGCGCGTGATACTTTGCGGCTCGCCCAAACGATTGGCTGACAATCCATCCGCCAACATGCGGACGCGATGTCCTGTGCCGCGGCTTTCAAGATTATCTGTGTCGTCAACGCCAATCAGAAATTTCATTTGACCGTTATCTCAGAAACATCCTTTGTCCAATTCGGTTTGGGAACGTAGGTCGTTGCCAGCTTCATCGTGCCGTGATTATTGAAATCCAAAATAGTATTGGCATCCACTTGAGCGCGTGTCAATGTGACGGGGCCAGAACTTCCGGTCAATGCGACTTCGGTGAAATCGGTCACGCCAGCCGCGTTCAAAATATCTATCAATTTCGGACCTTCCTCTACTTTGCCATCAACCGTAAGTTGCGTGAGCGGAAGCTTCTTAAGTTCGTCCAACGTCATGCCAACTTTCGAGCCATCCGGTTTGACGATCTGAAACAATGCAGTCGAAACGGCAGTTGGTTGCAAAGCTTGAGGAGTCTTTGGGCCATTTACATCGGACGCTGATGCAGGAGCACAGGCAGAAATCAGCAGGCAAAATGCAACAAACAAAACGGTCAAAGAAAATTTTTTCATCCCGGTCCTTAATTTTCAAATTGGAATTTGTTCTCCACTGTGAACCGTGTTATAGCCGGTCAATAAATTCACAGCGCGGCGGAAGTCAGCGGTTTGGATGTAATCGAGCAGCGGAGAAAGAGTCTGTTCTTGTTCACGCGGCAAGACAAGGTCGTAGCGTTCTTCAAAGAGCGGGATGAAATCGAGTCTGTGTTGATACGCGGCGGCCTGTAAACCAAGCGCGGCATCGGCTTTTCCCACTTCGATCAAAGAAGCCGCTTCGCTGTGAGTTTTGACAATGCGGTCATAGCCGCGAATCGAGTCTGGTGCAAGGCCAGATCGCTTCGATTCATTATCGAACCACAATCGCGTCCCTGAACCGGGATTGCGATTGACAAATCGCACATTTTCGCGCGCAAGATCAGAAATGCGTTTGATGCCTTTGGGATTTCCCGGTGCAACCATCAATCCTTGCGTGCGGTTGGCAAGCGTGACCATTTCGATTTCGCGGTCAGGGAAGAAACGATGAACATAAGGCGTGTTGTATTCGCCGCTTTCATCCAAAAGATGCGCGCCAGAAATCTGACAAAGTCCCTGGCGCAGGTTCATCAGCCCATCCAACGAACCGACCGGCAGACTTAAAAACAAAATGTGTTTGGCGAGATTTTCAGCAATGCTTTCCAACGCCAGGTCATGGCTGCCCGAAAAAATTACAGCAGGCTTTTTTCCTTTTGGCAAAATCAATTCCCGTAAAAGGAACGCACTCGCTTTGGCCCGATAATATTTTTCCGTCACTGTGCCCGTCGTGCGGATTTCGGCCAACTCGACGAGGTTGGCGGACTGGAGCGCGAGGATGTGATGACGAATCCATGCCGGAGACCGCTTGAGGGTCCGTGCCAGATGCGTGAGCGTGGCCGGTTCCGCCATCAGCAAACGCAAGATCATCATCCGGCGCGAGTCCGAAAGAAGTTTGATTTGGTCAAAAGCGCTGAGAGTCCGAATCGAATCCATAGCAATTAAGTTTTTCCTTAATCGTAACCCATTCTATTATAGCTCGTTTTGTCAATTGAGAGAAAACAAAGGGATGATTATTGTGCGGTTAGATTATATAGATACACGTCGGCATCTATGGCCTGAAACTTGTCTACCGCTGAACCATACTGGTTGATATACTGAACGTAATAAGTTTCCATGTCGCCTTTGCAGCCGCCACAATCAACAATGTTCGTAAAGATAATCCAGACCCTGCCCTTCCCCCTTAGTTGATCAATGTCATTGAAAAATTGTTTAAGAGCAGGGTGATCCGGAAGATCCTGTCCCGCAATGATATTACCCTGGTCGAGGCCATAGAAAGGAGCGTAATAATTGAACGCGGGCCGGGCGCCATGATAAACGTATACGATGTCGCCCTCTTTTCTATTCTGCATCACGTATTGCATTACTGGCTTAATATCCTGGCGCTTCGGAGGTGTAAGGAATTTAGTAGCTATGCCAGAAATAGGTACCCAAAGCAAAGTTACTACCAGGACTGCACTGACCACCACAGCGGGAATGCGATTCCATTTATCAAGCAATGAAAAGATTCGGCCCAATCCTTCAGCCATTAATAAAATCGCAAAGGGGACCAGGAAAAGCATAAACCGTCCTCGGAGCGGATATCGCTGCAAGGCAGAAGCGAAGGTTATCATCACAAACGGAAGAAAGGTCAATAATCCAATGATCCGGTCGCGGAGGAAAAACGAAATAATTCCGGCAACGATCAGCAGAGAGCAAATACTGGCGAGGTACCAACGATCCAGACTTGGACTGACGGTGATCAACAATGACAAATAGGATTGCAGGAACCAACCCGGATCGCTCCATGGTGGCAAAGGCATGAAGCCATGTTCCCAATAGTTCCGGAGATAATCATTACCAACCAAATAACGCAGGGAGACCAAATATTCGGTGCCCAGTGAGGCCAGCCATGCCACGCCAAGGCCCGTCGTCCAAGCCAGAGACGTATAGGCTTTCTTGGTGAATCGGTCAAAGGCCAATGCAACACCAATTCCCGCCAGAACGAAGGCCGATGGATGCGATGTCCAAATGGCGACAAAGCCCACAGCTCCCAATAAAATAAAATCCCTGAGCCGAGTCTGATCGCCGAAACATCGCAATGACAGATAAATGAGCAGCAGGCTGATCATTGCATCGCTGGAATATTGTTTGAGCTCGGAGGAATAATAAATTAGCGGCCAGGATATGGCCAATACAAAAAGAGCAAAGAAAACTGCCGCCTTGCTATTTAACAAGGATTTGATGATGAGATAGAAAAGAAAACAGACCAGAATGCCTGAGATGAGCGGGAAGAGTCGAAGAATGTAATCCTGATTCGATAAAACGGTAATAATGGCTTTTTCAATGAAAAGAAACCCAATCGGTGCACCTTGTTCATAATCCAATGGTTGAGTCAAGCCGCGGAATGTACGATCTACAATATTCAGAGCTAGATTGGCCTCATCAACCCAAAAAGAACGATTAGCAATATATTGGCGCAAACGCAACACAAGGGCCAAAATGATAAGCAGCCATTCTGCCCATACAGGCTTCACTGCCAAGGCTTTCAATTGTTTCCACACGGTCTGCATCTTGTTCCTGCTTCTTCGACCTGCAAATTCAAATTTATTATAACCGCCACTCTTCACACCCGCTCGTTTGACAATCCCCTGCCCGCGTGATAAACTCCCGCAACAATTCAATAGGAACTGTACTCATCCAGAGAGGCTGAGGGACCGACCCGATGACGCCTCGGCAACCGAATGTAGTTAGATAGTTCAAAAGTTGAGTAGTTAGGTAGTTGCAAAACTATGAAACCACTTAACTAACAAACTACAAAACTAACGCAGGTGCCAATTTCGGCAGACAAGTGTCTGGGAGATGAGAGATGATGTTATGATCATGTCGCCTCTCATCTTGAGAGGCGTTTTTGTTGTGAGATAAAGAAATTAGAGAACAGAGAGAAGAGTAAATGAATTGTCCCGAATGCGGTGCGGTTGATAATTTATGTCAATCACGCTTCGACGAATTGATGGCGCTGGAATTTTCAGACCCAGCCTACTTCGGCACGGTGCATAATTTAACGGTGGCAACGTTCATGCTCCAGCATTCCAGCAGGTTGACGCGCGAGAGCTGGCTGTACGAGCGAGAGTTATTGAGAGAATTTCTCGTGGAAAATAAATCGCCTGAGTTCATCAGAAAGCAAAACAAGGATTTGGTTGACAGCGGTAAGAGAAAATTCAAAATCACATCTAAAGATGGTAAGCCCGTCATCAACAAAACCACATGGACGAAAACGATTCTGGATGTCCGCACGGAGAACGCGGAAGTGTATTGCGAAGATATAAAAGCGTGGGCAAAGTCCGCGTTGGAAGATGCAGAAGGACTGTATATCTAAACACAGGCGAAAGACAGGAAATGAAGCATGAATAACCGTGCAAAGCTCCTAACAAAGATATTCCAGCAAGGATTCCGCACACCCGATTCGAGCCATGATCAACCACCGCCTGTAGTAAGTTTAGATGATTTTTTTGAAGAAAATCCAAACCAAGAATCCATCGCGCCAAACCTGATGGATAAACATCCTGGTCTTGAATTTTTCTATAACCAGCTAAAGACTATTCGCGCTCGAAAAGATGTTCAAGAAGTACTCGTGAATATTTACGACCTTTCTGGCATTATCTTCAATTTGCCAAATGGCTGGCCTTACGCAGAAGATGTTCATATTCTTACTTCTGCATCAAAGGAAGTTGTGGAGTTGTGGGCTAGAGAACTCTTCTCAGAAGAGGCAATTGAAGGCTGGCCTTATGGAAAATCGCCCTTTGCAAAAGAACCTAACAAAGGATTTAAGTGGTGGTCTCTTGCATGGGATTAATGTGAATTATTATCAATTTAGGAGAACTTAATGACCGAACGAAAATACACCAATCGCAAATATCTCGACGCCCTCGAAAGGAAAGTCCTTGTCTTCGATGGCGCGATGGGTACCAGCCTGCAAAAGCAAAATCTCACTGCCGAGCATTTCGGCGGCGAGAAATACAACGGATGCAATGATTACCTCGTCATCTCGTATCCCGAAGCCGTGGAAAAAGTCCATCGCTCGTTCCTCGATGTCGGCGTGGATGTGATCGAGACGGATACCTTCCGCTCAAATCGAATCACGATGAAGGAATACGGTTTGCAAGACCGCGTCATCGAAATCAACGAAACCGCGGCAAAGCTTGCGCGTCGACTCGCGGATGAATATTCAAAAATCGTAAATCAAAAATCTGAAATCCAAAATCGCTTCGTCGCTGGTTCAATCGGTCCATCGGGCAAACTTCCATCCGCCAACGACCCCGAACTTTCCAACGTCAGCTTCGATGAACTTGTTGACGTTTTTCGCGAGCAGGCTGTCGGTCTGATTCGCGGCGGCGTGGATGTTCTGCTCATCGAAACGTCGCAGGACATTCTTGAAGTCAAAGCCGCGATCACGGGCATCCACAAAGCTTTCGATGAGACTCAAATTGTTTTGCCTCTGCAGGCTCAAGTCACGCTCGACACGACTGGCCGCATGTTGCTCGGCACCGATGTGGCCGCCGCGCTCGCCATCCTTGAAGGCATGGGCATTGACGTCATCGGTCTCAACTGTTCCACTGGCCCCGAGCACATGCGCGAGCCAATCCGCATCCTCGGCGAAAATTCCACACTTCCGGTTTCTTGCATTCCGAATGCTGGACTTCCGCTAAATGTTGATGGTCAAGCTGTTTATCCGCTCGAACCCGAACCGTTCGCGAATGACCTTTATGAATTCGTGACCAAGCATAACATTTCTGTTGTTGGTGGATGTTGCGGGACGACGCCCGAGCATTTGAAATTGTTGGTGGATAAATTGGATACGCATCCACATCCCGCGCGTCCGCATCATTCGGACCCGAAGCTGGCTTCCGCTATGTCAGCGACTCTCATGCGACAGAATCCTCCGCCAACTCTGCTTGGCGAACGATGCAACGCGCAAGGCTCGCGCAAGTTCAAGAAGATGCTGCTCGAAGAAGATTACGATGGCATTTTGGAATTGGCGCGCGAGCAAGTCAACGGCGGCGCGCACGCGTTGGACATTTCCTGCGCGGTCACCGAACGTCCTGATGAGGTCGAACTGATGCGCAAGGTTGTCAAGAAACTTGAGATGGGCGTGGATGTTCCACTTGTGATTGACACAACTGAACTCGATGTTCTTGAAACCGCATTGAAGACCGCGCCCGGACGATGCTTGATCAACTCAACTCATCTTGAAGCGGGTCGCACGAAAGCCGACAAGGTTTTCAAGCTGGCAAAAGAACACAACGCGGCTGTCATCATGTTGACGATTGACGAAAGCGGCATGGCAAAAACGCGTGAACGCAAACTTGAAGTTGCCAAACGAATTTATGACATCGCTGTCAATGAGTTTGGACTCAAGCCCGAAGATTTAGTCTACGACGCGCTGACATTTACGCTCGCAACTGGCGATCCCGAATTTTCCAATTCGGCCATCGAAACTATCGAAGGCATTCGGCTCATCAAACAAAATTTCCCGGGCGTGATGGCATCATTGGGCGTCAGCAATCTGTCCTTCGGTCTCGCACCCCATGCGCGCCCAGTATTGAACTCGGTCATGTTGTATCACTGCATCCAGGCTGGCCTCGACATGGCCATCGTCAATGCTGCACAGGTCAAGCCATACAATGACATCGACGAGAAAGAACGCGAACTGGCTGAAGACTTGATCTTCAATCGCCGACCCGACGCGTTACAAAGATATATCGAATATTATGAAAAGGTCTCACCCACCGAGCAATCCACCGCGTCTGATCCAACAAAAGACATGACGCCCGAGCAACGCCTGCATTGGTCCATCCTGCATCGCCACAAAGAAGGCGTCGAAGCAGATATTGATACCATCGTCAATCGCGGTGATTTTCCGACGAAACACGAATCGGCAGTCAACACATTGAACACAGTTTTGCTTCCCGCCATGAAAGAAGTCGGTGACAAGTTCGGCGCAGGCGAATTGATTCTGCCGTTTGTTTTGCAATCCGCTGAAGTGATGAAGAAGAGCGTCGCTCATCTTGAAAATTATCTTGAAAAGAAAGAAGGCGTGACCAAAGGCACAGTCGTCATTGCAACAGTTTATGGCGATGTGCATGACATCGGCAAGAATTTGGTTAAAACAATTCTCGCCAACAATGGTTACACTGTCATTGATCTCGGCAAGCAAGTTCCAGCTGAAACGATCATTACGAAAGCTGTTGAAGTCAATGCCACTGCAATTGGATTGTCCGCATTATTGGTATCTACTTCCAAGCAAATGCCGTTGATCGTAAATGAACTCCATCGCCGCAATTTGAAATTCCCCGTGCTGGTTGGCGGCGCTGCAATCAATCGTCGCTTCGGTCGCCGCATATTTTTTGCCGAAGACGGCAATCCGCATGAGCCTGGTGTCTTTTATTGCAAAGACGCGTTCGAAGGACTCGAAACGATGGACCAACTCATCGTCCCGGAGAAGCGTGAAGAACTCCTCGCTCAAATCCGCAAAGAAGCGGATATGGAAATGGGACGCGCCTCACAGGTGCCCGCCTATCGAAAAACGGAAACCCGCTCTACAATCCAACCCGAGCCGATCAAGCATCCACTTAAATGGGGACAACGTGTGGTCAAAGATATGCCGCTGGAGATCGTGCTCAAGCATTTGAGTCTCAACGAGTTGTATCGCCTTTCATGGGGCGCGAAAAATACACACGGCGAAGAATGGGAGAAACTCAAGAAAGAGTTTGATGCGCGCCTGGAGAAGATGACCAAAGACGCCTTGCGATTCAAATGGTTGAAGCCGCAAGGTGTATATGGTTTGTTCCCATGCCAATCCGATGGCGATGAATTGATTGTTTACGATCCCGAGACGGTCAACTCTGCTTCACCTGATGAATTGACGCGCTTCGCTTTTCCGCGCCAGCCTTACGATGATCATCTCGCGTTATCCGATTATTTTGCTTCAACCGAATCAGGCAAGATGGATGTTGTTGCTTTCCAAGTTGTGACCGTTGGTCAGGAAGCCACGAAACGCTTCGAGGAATTACAAGCCAAAAGCGATTACTCTGAAGCTTACTTCGTTCATGGACTCGCGGTTCAATCTGCCGAAGCAACCGCAGATTATTTACATGGACACATCCGCCGTGAACTCGGCATCGGCGAGGAACAGGGTAAACGCTACTCGTGGGGCTATCCTGCCATTCCCGAACTTGAAGACCACAAGAAAGTGTTTGAACTGCTGCCCGCGGTAAGAACCGAACTCGGCATGGATCTCACAGCGGCGTATCAATTAATGCCCGAAGAATCCACTGCAGCGATCATCGTGCATCACAAGGATGCGAAGTATTACAGCGTTGGCGAGAGCCGCGTGGAACAGTTGATGAAGTAGACCAATGAAAAGGGTCCTCCACAGTCAATACTTTCCCATCATCGCCTTACTGGTTGTCAGCTTTATCATTGGTCTTACAACACTTAAAGATTACGGTCAAAGCTGGGATGAACCTACGATCTACAAATATAGCGATTACGCTATCAACGCGTATCGTTACCTATTTCACCCGCAGGATCTTGCAAACTTTCCCTTTGACCTGAACTACTATGGCCCGGCTTACTTCATGCTGGCCAATTTGCTGGCGCGATTCTTGATGATGGTCATTCCTTCATGGACTGTCGTTAATGCCTGGCATCTGATTTACTTTCTAACCTTTCTTGCTGGGGTCTTGATCATTTATCTCTTCGCCAAAAGATGGTTGAGCACTTGGGCAGCATTCGGAGTCGCGCTTTTGTTCTTATCGCAGCCTTTGTTGTGGGGACACGCGTTCATGAATCCCAAAGATACACCTTTCATGGCTTTCTTTCTGGCAAGCATCTATCTGGGATTTTGCATGGCCGATGTGCCCGTTGGATCGCGGCGACAAATCATTTTGATTCTTGCAGCCGGAATCATTTTAGGGCTGACAATTTCCATCCGCGCCATCGGCCCGCTCGCCGGATTGTTCGTGCTGATTTACGTGCTGGTAAAAAATCGTCAGAAGGCAATCTATTCTGCCATCCCTTATTTCTTGCTCGCAGGCGTGATTGCTTATCTGACATGGCCTTATCTTTGGCGGGCACCACTGGCCGATTATTTCAAAAGCGTTCACTACATGTCGCAGTTTCCTTTTACAAAGAACGTTTTGTTTTGGGGACAGCGTTATGAGGCCGATAAATTGCCGCGTTCTTTCTCTCCAACCATTTTGGCTTTGCAACTAACAGAACCTTTATTAATTTTGTCACTGGTCGGCGTAGTCATCATGACTTCATCCTGGCGGCGAAAAGAAAATTCGGAAGCGATGCTTTTATTCCTCGGTTGGTTCGTTATTCCAGCAATTGCAATTGTGATATCGAACAGCACGTTATACGATAATGCCCGCCAGCTTTATTTCTTATTTCCGCCTCTTTTCTTCGCCGCCGGTTTTGCTCTGGACTTTGGATTTAAATACATCAAAGCCGCCTCGGCTCGCACCGCGATTCTTCTGATTATGATTTTGCCAGGCATCTATCCCGCCATCCGTCTGCATCCGTACGAATATGTTTATTACAACAGCTTCATTCGCGGGACGGGCGGCGCATACCGTCAATTCGAAATGGATTACTGGGGCACATCCATCCAAGATGCCATGCAATATCTTGATAACCACGCGCCGCAGGGAGCCGGGATTTACGCTTATGGCCCTGACCCGGTGGTTAGTCAATATGCGCGGCCCGATATGAAAGTGCTGACGTCAGGTGATAATCCTCCACAAAGCAGTTATGATTACGCTGTGATTTTGACGCGTCAAAATCTGGACGAACGCAATTGCAAAAAGGCGCAAACCGTGTACAGCATCGGACGGCGCGGCGCATTATTCGCTATTGTCAAGGAACTTGGTCTCGGAGGAAAGTGTAATTGAGCGTGCTTAATAGAATTCGATCTACGAAACAATGGCCAATCATCCTGCTTCTCATCGTCGCTTTTTTGATTGCCGTTCTCACCCTCACGCAATACGGCCAGTCGTGGGATGAACTTCAATTTTTCAAATATGCGGACAACGCGTTGAAGTCTTATTCCACGTGGCCGCTGGCCGGCACGGTTCAACTCACTGGCAACACGTACGACAACTACGGTCCAGCCTATGTCATGATCGTTGCCTTGGGCGCGCGCTTTCTCAATCTATTCCTTCCGTACGGCATTCCCGATCTGCGTCACCTGATTTACTTCATCACGTATCTCGTTTGCATCTGGGCGTTCTACGAACTTTGCAAACGCTGGCTAAATCAAATTGCCAGTTTTGGCGCGACCTTACTTTTTGCCACACAGCCTCTTTTCTGGGGACATGCTTTCATCAGCCCCAAAGATATTCCGTTCCTCACCTTCTTTCTTCTCGCTCTTCTTTTTGGATTGAGGGCTTTTGATTCGCTGGTGACCGTCTCGTTCGATGGACTCACTCCGCGCTTCAAGCGGACTCTGTTCGTTCTGACCGCCATCTGGCTGGCTTCCGTTTTCGGACTCTTCCTCGCCACTCCAATCTTTTCCGCGTGGATTGACAGCCTCGTCCGCGCCGCGGCCGCAGGGAATACAACGTTCCTGCCATCGCTGATTGCCAGCGTTGCGTCAGGCATTCATAAAGTCAAGCCCGTAGTTTATACCCAAAAATTTTTTGTTTTATTTTTATGGGCACGCGACATCTTCTTTCTTCTTTCTACTTTCATCATCTTCTGGCTTTGGCGTAAAGTTCCCTCCGCCTTCCGCTTTTTACTTTCCATTTTGCCTGCCGCGATTTTCCTCGGTGTTGCAACATCCGTCCGCATCCTCGGCCCGTTTGCCGGATTGATGGTTATCGCCTACGCGTTATGGAAATGGCGAAAGAAATCCATCCCCGCGTTGATCGCGTATGGCACCGTCGCGCTCGTTGCAATGTATTTAACATGGCCTTACCTCTGGCCCGATCCAATCGGACATTTTATCGAAAGCGTGCGCGTCATGTCCGAATATCCGTGGCGCGGACAAGTTTTATTCGATGGAACTTTTTATTTATCCACAGAAATTCCTCGCTCGTATTTGCCGGTCTTGCTCGGAATCCAATTAACGGAACCGGTCTGGTTTTTGTTTGCGGCCGGTTTGGCAGTGACCGTTTACGGGTCCATCAAGAAGCGGATCGAGAGTCGCATGTTGCTGATCCTGACGCTCGTCTGGTTCATCCTTCCGCTCATCGGATTCATTGCCACACGTTCGCCGTTGTACGATAACTTCCGCCAGGTCTTTTTTATTTTGCCGCCGGTCTTCATGATGGCCGGAGTCCTATTCGAGAAAATCAAACGCCCCGCGCTGCAAGCCGCGTTGATTGGACTTCTTGTATTGCCGGGAATCATTGACGGCATCAATCTGCATCCGTACGAATATATTTATTACAACCGTTTCATCGGCGGCGTGCATGGCGCGTACCGGAAATTTGAATTGGATTATTGGGGAACTTCGTATCGAGAGGCCGCGCTGTGGCTGGACAAGAATGCGCCGGCCAATTCGAGCATCTGGGTGGAAGGGCCTGCCCATCTGCTTATTCCCCTCCGAAAGGATTTCCATTTCTATTCTGACTACGAAGCCGCTCGAGCCAGTCATTACGATTACGTTGTCGCGACCAGCCGATACAATCTTGATCTGACTTCCTATCCGAACGCCAAAGTGGTTTATGCGATCATGCGCGATGGCGCAGTATTGACTGTTATCAAACAACCATACCATGATGTCGTTGCGAGCCGCTGACGATCTCGATACGCTTCGCTACTCGATTATCAGCGGCGTGGCAATCTCGTCATCCAGGCGAGTAAAGGATTAATAGCCAAGGAAAAACATGAATGATTTACTGGAACGACTTACAAAAGAAACTCTCCTCGCCGACGGCGCGATGGGAACCATGCTCCACAGCCGGGGCGTGAGTTTTGACAAATGCTTCGACGAACTCAACCTGATCAATCCCGCGGCGGTCGCGGATGTTCACCGCGAATATATCGAGTCGGGCGCACAGATTATTTTGACGAATACGTTTGGCGCGAATCGATTCAAATTGAGCAAGCACGGTTTGGATAAACAAACGGTCGAGATCAATAAAGCGGGCGTTGAACTTGCAAAACGAATCATCGCGGCTTCCTTCAAAGACGTCTTGATCGCGGGCGATGTTGGCCCGTTGGGCGTGCGGCTCGCACCGTTTGGACGCGTCCAGCCGGAACAAGCACGCGCCGCCTTCTCGGAACAGATCAACGCACTATGTGAGGCAGGCGCAGACTTGATCGTCATCGAGACCATGGCTGACCTGCATGAGATTCGCGAGGCGGTAAAAGCCAAGAAGGAAACTTGCCTCCTGCCGGTGGTCGCGTCGGTGACCTTCACGCGCGATGATCGAACTGTTTTAGGCGATGATCCCGTCAAGGTGGCGCGCACGCTTAAAGAGGTTGGAGCTGATGTGATCGGCGTCAATTGCTCCGGCGGCCCGGCTCAACTCCTGCGTATCCTGAAACAAATGCACCAGGCCGTGCCCGATGGAAAGTTCTGGGTCAAACCAAACGCGGGCTGGCCAGAACAAGTCGGCGGGCGAATCATGTATCCGGCTGATCCCGATTACTTCGGCGATTACGCGCTTTCATTCCGCGAGGCGGGCGCGTGCATCGTCGGCGGATGCTGCGGCACAACGCCGTATC